>CAMAKT010000010.1 GCA_945836135.1 uncultured Clostridia bacterium
ATGACAGTGAACTTGACCTTAAAGATATGCTAAGACAGCTGGGAATAGAAGAAGCATTTACTGAAGCTGCTGATTTCTCAGAAATCGGAAACGCAGAAAATGAGTCGAACAATCCATACATTTCAACGGTTATACAAAATACTCATATTGAAATTGATGAGAAGGGAGTTACAGCCTCGGCATTTACACAGATTGGCTATGCCGGCGCAGCACTTCCCACGGATCGTGCAGAGATGATACTTGACAGACCGTTCCTCTATGCGGTTGTAAACGCACAGGGTGTTATTCTTTTTATCGGAATATGTGAAAATCCGGTGCCTTAAATCATTTTATAAATTAAAACAAAAGGATGTAGTATCGTTTTCACGGTGCGCATCCTTTTTTTGCCTTTTTGCGTAGCTTTTATAAGTTTGGGCAATAATATACCATAAAAACAGCGCAGACCGGGACCTTTATAAGCAGCGGTCATGGGCGGAATGGAGATTAGTATGCCTGAAAAAGAGAAGAGTATGAGCGAAAGCGAGAAGGACGAGAAGGACAGAGAGGAGATAGAGCGCTTCGGACAGCTTTCCCTATCGGAGAAGGAGGATGAAGGAATTAAGCTGATTACCATAATTGGGGAGATTGAGGGACATGATGTACTGTCAAATAACTGCAAGACAACGAAATATGAACACCTTATTCCAATACTTGCGGGGATTGAGGATAGCAAAAAAATTAAGGGAGCACTTATTATTATAAACACAATAGGCGGGGACGTGTCGGCAGGGCTGGCACTGGCGGAGATGATTGCATCCTTAAGCAAGCCAACGGTGTCCCTGGTCATCGGCGACAGCCATTCCATAGGCGTCCCTTTGGCGGTGGCATCGGATTATTCCTATATTGTGCCCACAGGTACAATGCTCATTCATCCGGTGCGCATGAATGGAACAGTAATCGGCGCACCCCAGACCTATGATTACTTCAAGATGATACAGGATAGGATTGTAAGCTTTGTGGAAGAACACAGCAGGGCGCAGAAGGGCAGCCTTGAAAAAATGATGATGAACACAAGCATGCTGTCCAAAGATCTGGGCACGGTCCTGGTGGGTATGCAGGCCGTGGAAGCGGGGTTGATTGACGAGGTGGGAGGAATTGATGTCGCACTTAAAAAAATTAAGAAACTGGCAGGAAACGGGCAGGAAAAATAGGAGGGAAACAGGTTAAGAACAGAATTCTTTGATTTGACCTGCAAGTAAAAAAATGGTATAATCAAATGAATTGTGTATATGGGTGGAGGAGTAAATGTGGAAGTGCTTAAGATAATAATTAGTGGAATAATAGATGGAATAACGGGATTTCTTCCCGTCAGCAGCTCCGGGCACATGGCAGTGCTTAGGAATGTGCTTCATTTCGGGGGCGATGACAGCATACTTTTTGATATGCTGCTTAAGCTTGCCGCCATTGCAGTTATAGTTGTTGGCTTCAGGAAGGACGTGCTTAAGCTTTTCAAGGCATTTATAGAACTGGTGCTTATTGGTTTTAACAATCTTGCTGCATTTTTTACCAATATTGTGAAGAGGGGCGGAAGGGAGTACTATCCGGTGAGCGGAGCTTACAAAAGGCTTGCCCTGATGATACTTGTTGCCACTGTCTCGACAGGCATAGTTGGAGTGTGCGGGCGTGAACTCGCGGTCTATGCGGCGGGAACAGTTCTGCTGCCGGGAATATTCCTTGTTGTGACAGGTATTATGCTTTTTCTTATTGACGGTATTAAGAAAGGGGAAGTAAGCATCCGGGATGCGGGGCTGTTTGAGGCAATTGTAATCGGAGGGGTTCAGGGTTTGTCGGTTATGCCAGGACTTGCCCGTTGCGGAATGGTGATTGCTGCATGTCTGCTTTTCGGGTTTGACAGAAAGCTTACATGGAAGTTCACATTTCTTGCGGCGCTTCCTTCCCTCCTCGGAGCGGTTATTCTCGATATTGCCGATATGGTGCGTTTTGGAATCGAGGATGCAGGAAATACAGGCTGGTACATACTTGCAGCGTTGCTTGCGGTATTTACCGGATACATAGGGCTGGCATTGTTAAACAGAATACTTAAGAAGGGCAGATTCCTGGTGCTATCAATATACTGCCTGGTACTGGGGGCATTTACCATTGCATCCATCGTGGTGCTGTGAAAATAAAATTAATAGAAGTGTGAGGTAGATATAATGGCTGAAGTCAAGAAAAATACGACTACACGGTCATCATCAAAGAAGAAAAGAAGAAAGAAGAAAAAAGTAAACAGCATGGCATTCAGGGAGGCGGCGCTGTTCATCGTTATAGCGCTTGCGCTTATTTTATTTATAAGCAACTTCGGCATTGCAGGAAAAATAGGAACATTTCTGTCAGCTCTGCAGTTCGGAACCTTTGGCGTGATTGCTTACATATTCCCGGTTGAACTTGTTATCGGAATGATTCTGATAATGAGCCATGCCAAAAACAGCGGTGCTGCAAGAGTGAAATATGTAACGGCATTTTTTGCGTCATTGTTTGTCTGCGCATTTATAGAGATGATTAGCGGGGGCTACAGGACAATCGCGAAGATGACCGATTACTATAATTTCACACAGCCAGTGAAGAAGGGTGGCGGTGTAATCGGAGGGGCCCTGTGCAGATTCCTCACCCCGGCTATAGGAGAAGTGGGAACATATATCATTATTGTGGTGTTTATTATAGCGGCCATAATAATCATATCCGAGCGTTCAATCCTTGGTGGTCTTAAGAACGGAAGTAAAAAGGTGATTACCTCGGCGAAGAGCGATATCAATGAATACCGTGAGGAGAGCGAGAAGAAGAGGGCACTCAGGGAGGAAGCAAGGGAGCAGGAAATACTAAGACACAGACGCTTTGATAAGAAAGTAAGCGGGGTGGATTTTTCGATAGAAATACCGAGAGAGAACAAGAGAACCGATATTCTGGGACCTAAGCCGCCGGAGGCGGAGAATATACGAAAGCGTGATAAGAACGGAATTGGCGCCGGTGAGGTCAAGGAAGTATTCCAGAATGAGAAGTACTCCGAAAATATTATTGAGATATCACCTGAGAATGCACAGCAGGGGATTATTACCGAGACAGTGTTTAACAGGAAGGCATCCGTTAAAGAAATGCCGGTAGTCAAGGAACCATCATATACCGGATATGAACAGGAGCTTCCTGAGGATGACGGAATGGAGCAGTGGAGCAGACAATCGGCAGCAGATTCAAAATTGCCGAAAGAGAGAGTACAGAAAAAGAGTGAGTGCTATGATGAAGAAGAAATTAGTGTGAAAAATGAGTCTGCATCTGAGAAAACAGGAACAGCGTCACGTCGTACAAGAAATGCACAGCCTGAGAAGACAATGGAGCAGGTTGATGCAGAGATTGACGAGGAAGTACGGCAGTCAGAAGAAAAGACCGTTGAAATTGAAGAAGAGAAATACCAGTTTCCGCCTATTGAGCTTTTGCAGAAGGGACGTTCGGGCAGTACCGCTTCGGATAAGGAGCTTCATGACACTGCCATGAAGCTTCAGCAAACACTGTCAAACTTCGGAGTCAGAGTTACAGTGTCGGATGTGAGCTGCGGACCTGCGGTTACCAGATATGAGATTCAACCTGAACAGGGCGTGAAGGTCAGTCGTATAGTTTCTCTGGCTGATGACATTAAGCTTAATCTTGCAGCATCAGATATCAGAATAGAGGCTCCGATACCGGGCAAGGCAGCAGTGGGTATAGAGGTACCTAACCGCGAGACATCCGGGGTATGCCTCCGTGAGATAATCGAGAGCAGACAGTTTGCGGAAAGCAAATCACCGATTGCTTTTGGTGTGGGAAAGGATATAGCAGGTCAGGTTGTTGTTGCGGATATTGCCAAGATGCCTCATGTGCTGATTGCAGGTGCCACAGGTTCAGGTAAGTCCGTATGTATCAATACAATTATTATGAGTATTTTATACAGAGCCAAGCCTTCAGAGGTTAAGATGGTTATGATTGACCCTAAGGTGGTTGAGTTAAGCGTTTATAATGGTATCCCGCATCTTATGATTCCGGTTGTGACGGATTCCAAGAAAGCTGCGGGGGCACTCAACTGGGCTGTGGCAGAGATGGACGACCGCTATAAGAAGTTTGCACAGGCGGGTGTACGTGACCTTAAGGGTTACAATGCCAAGGTTGAACAGATTAAGGATATTGAGGATGAGAATAAGCCGACTAAGCTTCCACAGCTTGTAATTATCATAGACGAGCTTGCAGACCTTATGATGGTGTCTAAGAATGAAGTGGAGGATGCCATTGTGCGTCTGGCACAGCTTGCGAGAGCTGCAGGAATACACCTGGTTATTGCTACCCAGAGACCTTCCGTTGATGTCATCACCGGACTGATTAAGGCAAATGTTCCGTCAAGAATTGCCTTTGCTGTCTCTTCCGGCGTGGATTCAAGAACCATACTCGACATGGTGGGAGCGGAAAAACTCTTAGGAAAGGGCGATATGCTCTTTGCACCTGCCGGATATCCGAAGCCTGCCAGAGTGCAGGGCGCCTTTGTTTCGGATAACGAGGTCGGTGCAGTGGTGGAATTCTTAAAGGCTAATTGCGGTGAAGCAGGAGGATATCATGAAGATGTTGCCCAGAAGATTAATAATCCGGCATTTGCTGAGAGTCAGGCATTCGGAAACGATTATGATGACTACTTTGCTGAGGCCGGCAGATATCTGATTGAAAAGGGAAAGGGTTCTGTAAGCATACTTCAGAGAGTATACAGAATAGGATTTAACCGTGCGGCCAGAATTATGGATCAGTTAGAGGAAGCAGGTGTTATGGGACCTGAGGAGGGAACTAAGCCTAGAAAGGTTCTTATGACAATGGAGGAGTTTGAGGAACTTCTGCAAAATATGTAATTTGATTTCAGGGACAGAATTATATTATAACATAAAGGAGAAAAACCATGAAAAGCGATATTGAGATTGCACAGAGTGCACAGATGCGTCCGATCAAGGAGATTGCAGCAGGTTTTGGAATCAGCGAGGATGATTTGGAATTGTACGGAAAGTACAAAGCCAAGCTTTCTGATGATTATCTGAAAAAAATCGAGGGAAACAAAAATGGTAAGCTGATACTTGTTACCGCAATTAATCCTACGCCGGCAGGTGAGGGCAAGACGACAATCAGCATAGGTCTTGCAGATGCCCTTAACAGAGCCGGCAAAAAGACCATTGTTGCACTTCGTGAACCGTCACTTGGTCCATGCTTCGGAGTTAAGGGCGGTGCGGCAGGCGGCGGCTATTCCCAGGTTGTACCGATGGAGGATTTGAACCTTCATTTTACGGGAGATTTTCATGCGATAACTTCAGCCAATAATCTTCTTGCAGCCATGCTTGACAATCACATTCAGCAGGGCAATGCACTTCAGATTGATACAAGACAGATTGTATGGAAGAGATGTCTTGATATGAATGACAGGGTGCTCAGAAATATCGTGGTAGGTCTTGGTGCCAAGGCCGACGGTTTTGTAAGAGAGGATCATTTCGTTATCACGGTTGCAACGGAAATTATGGCTATTCTCTGTCTTGCAACAGATATGGATGATTTAAAGGATAGACTTGGAAAAATAATAGTTGCATATAATTATGCAGGGGAGCCTGTTACGGCAGCAGACCTTAAGGCGGTAGGTGCCATGGCTGCACTGCTTAAGGATGCCATCAAGCCTAACATGATTCAGACCCTGGAGGGCAACCCGGCACTGGTTCATGGCGGACCTTTTGCTAATATTGCTCATGGCTGCAACAGTATCAGAGCCACTAAGGCGGCACTTAAGATGGCTGACTACGTGGTTACGGAGGCAGGCTTTGGCGCAGACCTTGGTGCAGAGAAATTCATGGACATTAAATGCCGGAAGGCAGGAATTGCTCCTGACGCGGTGGTTATACTTGCTACTGTCAAGGCATTAAAATACAATGGCGGTGTCAAGAAAGAAGATTTGGCACTGGAGAATCTTGAGGCTGTCAAGAAGGGTATTGTTAATCTTGACAAGCATATTGAGAATCTTCAGGCATTCGGTGTGCCGGTTGTTGTTACCCTCAATTCCTTCCTCACAGATACGGAAGCAGAATATGAATTTATTAAAAAGCACTGTGAGGACATGGGCTGTGAATTTGCCCTTGCCAAGGTATGGGCAGAGGGCGGAGCAGGCGGCTTGGAACTTGCCGACAAGGTTATTAAGACAATAGAGAACAAGAAGAGTGAGCTTAAGCTTACATACGACCTTGATATGCCGCTTAAGGATAAGATTGAAGCTATTGCAACCAAGATATACGGCGCAGGAAGTGTAAGCTATTCTTCTGATGCTTCAAGAATGCTTAAGAAGATTGAGAAAATGGGATATGGCAATCTCCCGGTATGTATGGCCAAGAATCAGTATTCACTTTCCGATGACCCTAACGCACTGGGACGTCCGGAGGGCTTCAACATCAATATACGTGAGGTATATGTAAGTGCCGGTGCAGGCTTTGTTGTGGCAATTACGGGAACAATTATGACCATGCCGGGACTTCCTAAGGTTCCGGCAGCGGAGAACATTGATGTTGAGGATGATAAGATTGTAGGTCTGTTTTAATGACATTAATTTTATTTTCTTTGGAATGAGGATTATCATGGAAAATTTTTGTGTAAGGGATATTCTTAAGGCCACAGGCGGTAAGTTGCTGTGCGGTGATGAAAGCACGGAGATTGTGAACTTTGCCACCAATTCCGGCAAATCAGCACCGGGACTTATGTTTGCTCCGATTATAGGTGAAAGGGTGGATGGACATCGCTTTATAGCAGGTGCATTTGAGTGCGGAGCTTCCGGAACATTGACTCAAAGGGCTGAGGCGGCAGACGAAGTGATTGACCGGTGGAAAAAGAATAATGAACAGCCTAAGCCGGTTATACTGGTAAATGATACGGTTGAAGCAATGCAGAGGACAGCGAGAGCCTATGAGGGCAGGCTTCACCTTAAAAAGGCAGGAGTTACAGGAAGCGTTGGCAAGACCACAACTAAGGAAATGATTGCCTGTGCCCTTTCAGGAGGACTTAAGGTATTTAAGACAGCGGGCAATGCCAACAGCCAGATTGGAGTGCCGGTAACCCTTATGAATATTTCATCACAGGATGAAGCTGCTGTAATAGAGATGGGGATGAGTGAAGAGGGGGAGATGAAGCGTCTTGCCACCCTTCTCACCCTTGACACGGTGGTAATTACTAATATAGGCGTGAGCCATATTGAACAGCTTGGAACACAGGAGAATATTCTTCGCGAGAAATGGCATATTACGGATGCACTCCGTGATGGCGGAACCATTCTGCTTAACGGTGATGATCCTCTGCTCATGGCAAAGGCAAGGCGGTGCCGTCAGGAGACACAGGATGATACAACAGGGCTTGGTAAAAGAAAGCTCCATATATATACATTTGGACGTGGCAGTGAATGTGACTATAGGGCGCAGAATATTGAGACGGATGAACATGGAATAAGCTTTGAGATGATTCATGGGGATGTATGCCAGCCTGTTTCACTTAGGGTATTCGGAGAGCATAATGTCAATAATGCTTTGGCAGCACTGGCAGTCTCCGAGAGCTTTGGAGTAGAGCTTAAGGCGGCGGCACAGGCACTTTCAGAATATACCGGAGTAGCCATGCGCCAGCAGATTACAGTCAAGGACAATATTACCTTTATAGATGATTCCTATAACGCAAGCCCCGACTCCATGAGGGCGGGAATTAACGTACTCTGTCAGATGCCTGCAAAATACAGGGTGGCTGTGCTGGCAGACATGCTTGAACTTGGCGATAATACGAAGGAGTACCACAGACAGGTGGGAGAATATGCCGGAAGCTGTGGTATTGATGAGCTTGTGCTTTACGGAGAACTGTCACGCTGCATCGGATATGGTGCAGAGCAGTATACTAAGCTTATACATCATTTTGATTCGCTTGAGGAAGTCGTGAAACATCTTAAGGAACACCTTAAAGAAGGAACGGCTGTCCTTTTTAAGGGTTCAAGAGGTATGAAGCTTAATGAGGTTGTGGACAGTCTTCTTGACAGAATATAAAAGAAATAATTTTACAATATGGCAGCAATATAAGGACGGAGGTCGAATAAGACATTATGAAATTAAAGGATTTGATTTCAGAACTTGATTATAAGCTTTACAACGGCAGTGAGGACACGGAAATCACGCAGCTTGTATGTGATTCGAGGAAGATCGTCAAGGGCTGTCTGTTTGTATGCATCAGAGGAACGGTATTTGATGCCCATAGCTTCATTGATGCGGCAATTGAGCAGGGAGCAGCGGCAATTATTACCGAAGAAGAGGTGGAGATTACCCAGAATCGTAAGAATACCACATTCATTGCTGCCGAGGACTGCAGAAATACTCTTGCACTGGTGTCGGCGGCTTATTTCGGGCATCCGGCAAAGGAACTTTTTACAATAGGAATCACAGGAACAAAAGGCAAGACCACCACTGCGTTCATGGTGCGTGAGATATTGGAGCACTGTGGTTTAAAGACAGGTCTTATAGGGACCATCGAGATAATCACAGGCGCAAGGAGTATTGAGTCATCCAACACCACGCCGGAGTCCTATGATGTTCAAAAGTATTTCAGGGAGATGGTTGATAACGGATGTAAATGTGTTGTGATGGAGGTGTCCTCACAGGCGCTTATGATGAAGAGATGCGCAGGGATTACTTTTGACATAGGTGTGTTTACCAACCTTGAGCCTGACCATATCGGACCGAACGAGCATGCAAGCTTTGAGGAATATATGCACTGCAAGGGAATGCTTTTTAAACAGTGCAGAATAGGCATAGGTAATTTCGATGATGAGCATATCAAGGACGTGTTTGAAGGGCATACCTGCTCTATGGAGACATACGGACTTATAGAGGGCGCAGGGCTTCGCGCCGTTAACATACAGTATGTGCATGAACCGGGTCATATAAGTACGGAATATGATGTTGAGGGCAGCGGACTTCATGTAAAGCTTGGTCTGCCGGGTAAATTCAATGTATATAATTCACTTTGCGCTGTGGCTGTGACAAGACATCTTGGCGTAGACGCAGATAAGCTTAAGGAGGCTCTTTCCGTTGTGAAGGTAAGGGGAAGAGTGGAGCCTGTCAAAGTGTCTGATAAATTTATCCTTATGATTGACTATGCCCACAATGCAATGAGTCTTAAGAGCATATTGGAGACACTTAGGGAGTATAATCCTAAGCGGCTTGTGTGTCTGTTCGGATGTGGAGGCAACCGTTCCAAGCTTAGAAGATATGAGATGGGAGAGGTGGCAGGAAAACTGGCGGATTTGACTATTATCACTTCCGACAATCCTCGTGATGAAGACCCGCTTGACATAATTGCGGATATTCATTCAAGCATTGTTAAGACTGGTGGAGAGTTCGTTGAGATAGCCAACCGTAAGGACGCTATCCGCTATGCCATAGAGCATGGCAAGGAGGGCGATATTATTGTCCTTGCAGGAAAGGGACACGAGACCTATCAGGAGATAAAGGGTGTGAAGTACCCAATGGATGAAAGAGCGTTGATAAAGGAAGTACTTGAGGAAATAAAATGTGGTTCGCAGATATCATAGTTGATATATCCATTGATAAACTTGATAAGACCTTCCAGTATATTCTGCCTGATGAACTCTTAGATGTTGTGGAGATTGGTTCACAGGTCAATATACCCTTTGGCAGACGACGCATTACAGGATATGTGGTAAATATTACGGATGAGGCATCCTTTGATGTGGAGCGCATGAAACAGGTTGAGTCGGTTGTCAATCGTTCGGTTCCCATAGACAGCCGTATGATTAAGCTCGCCTACTGGATGAAGCACAATTATGGCTCTACAATTAATCAGGCACTCAAGACGGTGCTTCCGATCAAGGAAGAAATCCGTGAAAAAAAGGAGAGCATATTAGCTCTCAGCGAAGAATATTCTTCGGATATATTGAGGCTTGATACGCTGTTAGCGGAATGTGAGAGAAAGCATTATGCAGCGAAATACCGCCTGCTGTCGGCACTTAAGGAGGATGGCGCAATTGATGAAGGAATTGTTAAATCTAAGCTTAATATTTCTTCGTCAACCATCAAAGCCCTTATACAGCAAGGCGTAATTGAACAGAAGAACAGTATTGTATACCGAAATCCGATTCATAAGGAGTATGCCCATTCATCCAAATGTGTGCTCAACAATGAGCAGAGATTTGTTGCAAATTGCATTATTGAAGATTATGACAGGGGCAATAGGGAAACTTATCTTATTAAGGGAGTTACGGGAAGCGGCAAAACAGAGGTCTATTTAGATGTGATTGAACATGTCTTAAATCAGGGCCGCCAGGTGATTATGCTGATTCCCGAGATTGCATTGACCTATCAGACGGTCATGAGATTTTACAAAAGATTTGGAAACATAGTCTCAATTCTTAATTCAAGGATGTCTAAGGGAGAGCGCTATGACCAGTACTTAAGAGCCAAGAATGGTGAGATAAGGGTTATGATTGGACCTCGCTCGGCTTTATTTGCACCCTTTGATAATCTGGGACTGATTGTCATTGATGAGGAGCATGAGAGCGCATACAAGAGTGACGGAGTACCTAAATATCATGCGAGGGAAACTGCAATTGAGATTGCAAGGCTTTGTGATGCATCCGTTATATTAGGTTCTGCCACGCCATCGGTGGACGCCTACTACAAGGCAAGGAACGGAGAATATAAGCTTTTTGTGCTTAATAACAGGGCAAATGAGAGCAAACTTCCCAAGGTGGAGACTGTTGATTTGCGCAAGGAGCTTAAGGAAGGCAATAAATCCATTTTCAGCAGGAGACTTGCCGAGCTTATGAATGACAGGCTTAATAAAAAAGAGCAGATAATGCTTTTTTTAAACAGGCGCGGCTATGTAGGATTTATTAATTGCAGAGAGTGCGGTTATGTGATAAAATGTCCTCATTGTGATGTTGCACTTACAGCTCACAATAACGGACGGCTTGTATGCCATTACTGCGGTTACACGGAGCCTGACAAGAAGGTATGTCCTTCATGCGGTTCCAAGTATATCGGCGGCTTCAAGGTAGGCACAGAGAAGATTGAGACTGCCGTTAAGGAGATTTTTCCTGATGCCAGGGTTCTGCGCATGGATTTTGACACTACAAGAGGCAAGGAAGGGCATGAGAAAATCTTAGAGGAATTTGCAGGCGGCAATGCAGATATACTTGTGGGAACACAGATGATTGTGAAGGGACATGATTTCCCCAAGGTGACACTCATGGGCATACTGCTTGCGGATTTATCGCTCTATTCGTCGGATTTCAGGGCACAGGAGAGAACATTTCAACTGCTGACACAGGCGGCGGGAAGAGCCGGGAGAGGGGACATACCGGGCAATGTGGTGATACAGTCCTACGACCCGTCCCATTACAGCATACAGAGGGCGGTGGAACACGACTATGACGGCTTCTATGAACAGGAGATTATGTATCGCGATTTGATGGAATACCCACCGGTTTCCAATCTGATGTCAGTGAAGCTGTCTTCCAAGGACGAAAGACTTGTCAATGAGGCTGCACAGGAGCTAAGGAGTGTGGCGGCAACCTATATTGAGGAGCTTGGAACGCAGAACGGGACGGTACAGATTATCGGGCCCACAAGGGCAACGGTATATAAGGTTAATGATATTTTTTCAGTTCTTTTATATTTTAAACAGAAACAGTACACAGTTCTGACACAGATTAAGGATACACTTGAAAAGTATATAAGAGAGCATGACAATGAGATGCGGTATATCAACATACAGTTTGATTTTAACCAATAAATAAAAGAATTATCAGCAGGAAGGAAGTAAGACAATGGCACTTAGGACAATTAGAACAATCGGAGACCCATGCCTTAACAAGGTGTGCAAGGAGGTTACGGAGGTTAATGACAGGACAATTACACTGATTGATGATATGCTTGATACTATGTATGAGGCAGACGGTGTGGGACTTGCCGCACCTCAGGTGGGAGTGCTCAAGCGCATCGTAGTAATTGATGTCGGAGATGGCCCGATAGTGATGATTAATCCTGAGATTATCGAAACCGGTGGAAGCCAGACCGGCAGTGAAGGGTGCTTAAGTGTTCCGGGCAAGGCCGGTAATGTCACCAGACCTAATTATGTCAAGGCAAAGGCACTTAACGAGGACATGGAAGAATTTATAATTGAGGGCGAGGAACTTCTCGCAAGAGCAATCTGCCATGAGGTGGCACACCTTGACGGGCATCTCTATACAGAGCTTGTTGAGGGTGAACTTATGAATACAAAGAATGAGGACTAGATAATGAGAGTTGTTTTTATGGGAACACCGGACTTCGCAGTGGGAACCCTTGATGCACTGCTTGATGCCGGTCATGATGTGGCAGCGGTTGTCACACAGCCTGACAGACCGAAGGGCAGGGGCAAGGAGCTTCTTATGACACCGGTGAAGGAGCGGGCACTTAGAGCCGGAATACCGGTATATCAGCCGGAGAAAATCAGAAAAAATGAAGAATTTTTTGATATTCTTACCGGAATTGCTCCCGATGTTATCGTTGTGGTAGCATTCGGGCAGATTCTTCCGAAGAGGGTGCTGGAGCTTCCAAAGTACGGGTGTGTCAATGTACACGCTTCTCTGCTTCCGATGTACAGAGGCGCCGCACCGATACAGTGGGTTATTATTAATGGCGAGAAGATTAGCGGTGTCACTACGATGCAGATGGATTCCGGAATCGACACCGGGGATATGCTCCTTAAGGAAGAGGTGCCTATTGAACCTAAGGACACATACGGAACCTATCATGACAAGCTGTCAAAGGTGGGAGCACAGCTTCTTGTGCGTACCCTCAAGGGCTTAGAGGAGGGCAGCATCACTCCGGTAAAACAGGAGGGCGAAAGCTGCTATGCATCCATGATTGACAAGACAATGGGCAATCTCGATTTTACAAGGCCTGCAGTCGAACTTGAGCGCCTGATTCGAGGCTTAAATCCTGTCCCGGCTGCATATACTTATCTTGAAGGCAAGAAGGTCAAGCTGTGGAGTGCGGATGTAATGCAGCCCGATGAAGAATATTCCGAGGAAGAATGTGGAAAAATAATCAATACTTCTAAGAATTTCTTTGAGATTACCACAGGACAGGGAAGACTTCGCATCAATGAATTACAGCTCGAAGGAAAGAAGCGCATGGACACGGCGTCCTTCCTTAGAGGATTCAAGCTGCCAGAGAAGAAAGGATGATTTATATGGTATTAGCATACTATTCATACGGTTATGGGTACGGTTATGACCCTACATGGATTCTGCTTATAATTACAGGTATCATTGCTGTTGTAGCTCAGCTACGGGTATCGTCAAGCTTTAACAAGTACAGCAAGGTAGAAAGCCGCACGGGACTCACGGGAGCAGAGGCGGCGGAGAGAATTCTACACTCAAAGGGAATCTATGATGTTACAATTCAACATATTGCAGGAAGCCTTACAGATAATTACAATCCTGTAGACAAGACACTTAATCTGTCAGATGCCACATACAATTCACGTTCGGTAGCGGCAATCGGTGTGGCTGCCCATGAGTGCGGTCATGCAATTCAGCATGATGAAGGATATTCATTCCTGAATTTCAGAACCATGCTGTTTCCGGTGGCACGGATTGGCTCGCAGTTTTCCTTTGTTCTTATCCTGTTAGGACTCTTTTTTGGTTCTTTCAGTGTACTTATTGACATAGGAATCATATTGTTTTCATTTGCCGTATTATTTCAGCTTGTTACACTACCTGTTGAATTTAATGCATCTTCCAGGGCACTCAGGCTGTTATCCGACAATGGCATATTATACAACGGAGAGGTTGAGCAGACTAAGAAGGTGTTAAGCGCGGCTGCGATGACCTATGTGGCAAGTGCCGCTACGGCTATTATCCAGCTTGCAAGACTTTTACTATTGAGAGGAAGAAATCGTGACTAATACGGTAAATGACAGGGAAATAGCACTGGACATACTTATGCAGGTAAATGAGAAGGAACAGTATCTTCACATTCTGCTTAATGAAGCACTTAGAAAGTATCAGTACCTTGAAAAGAATGAGAGGTCATTTATTTCCCGTTTAGTGCGTGGAACAATAGAGAGAAGAATTACACTTGATTATGTGATTAATCAGGTTTCCACGGTTAAGGTCAACAAAATGAAACCGCTCATTCGCACGCTTATGCGGATGAGCGTGTACCAGATGATGTATATGGAACAGATTCCTGACAGCGCGGTATGCAATGAGGCGGTAAAACTTGCAAAAAAGAGGCATTTTGCCAATTTGTCAGGCTTTGTGAATGGAGTGCTGAGAAACATAAGCAGAAAGCTTCCTGATATGAAACTACCGGAAGACGACAGCATACGATATTCAATGCCACATGAGCTTCTGGATATGCTTAAAGCTGCTTACGGCAGGCAGGCGCTTAGTGCCATGCTTGACAGTTTCCTGTCGGAAAACCCTGTATCCATAATAACGAATACGAGCCGCTGCACTGCTGCAGAGCTGTTTGATAAACTTAAGCAGGACGGTATTAACGTCATAGAAGCGCCTTATGTCAAGGATGCGTTTATTATATCGGGATTTAACTATCTTGATGATATAAAAGCATTTGAAGAAGGCCTTTTTCAGGTTCAGGATATAAGCAGTATGCTGGAGGGCGTAATTGCAGCCCCGGAGCAGGGCAGCAGAATTATTGATGTGTGCGCTGCACCTGGAGGCAAAAGCATTTTTGCGGCACTGCAACTGAATAATACTGGACAGGTGACTGCACGGGATATTTCAGACAGAAAAACAGCACAGATTAAGGATAATATAGAACGTCTTGGTCTTGAGAACATAGTGGTTGAGACGATGGACGCAACAATTGAGTGCACACAGGACGTGGACAGTGCAGATATGGTATTGGCAGATGTGCCTTGTTCGGGTATAGGTATAATCGGAAGAAAGCCCGATATAAAGTATAATCTTGACAGGCAGAAAATAGAAGGTATTGTGGAATTGCAGAGGCAGATACTGGATGCAGCATGTACATATGTAAAGCCGGGAGGATGCATTGTATATTCTACCTGTACTCTTAACCCTATGGAGAATGAGGATAATGTCCGATATATAGAGGATAAAGGTTTTAAGCCTGTTGATATCACCGGGCTTATACCGCCGCGGCTTATTGCAGACAGCAGACGGGCAGGAGAAGAATTTTATTCTAAGCTTACTGCTGAGGCGGAGAAGGGATGCCTTACGCTGATTCCCGGAATATATGAATGTGATGGCTTTTTTGTGGCAAAACTTAGGAGGATTTAATATATGGACAGCAGCATAAATGAACAGTTGAACCTGCCATATAATGACATTAAGTCTCTCACAAAAGCAGAGCTTGTTAGTCTTATAGAGGCGTTGGGAGATAAGAAATTCCGGGCTGACCAGATATATGACTGGCTTCACAGAAAGCAGGTTAAGGATTATGAAGCCATGCTGAATGTTCCAAAGGCACTTAAGGATAAGCTTGCAGGCATCAGTCCCGTCACTGTAGTGGAACAGGTTGAAAAGCAGGTATCAGCCATTGATGGCACAGCCAAATATCTTTTCCGCCTTTCGGACGGTAACCTTATTGAGAGTGTGCTTATGCGATATAAATTCGGAAATTCAGTTTGTATTTCATCTCAGGCGGGCTGCAGAATGGGATGCCGCTTCTGTGCATCAACTCTTGACGGACTGTCAAGAAGTCTTCTGCCGTCGGAGATGCTTGACCAGATATACAGAATTCAGGCGGACACAGGCGAGAGGGTGTCACATGTGGTTATTATGGGGACGGGTGAACCCTTTGACAACTATGATAATGTGAGAAGATTTATCACATTGCTTACAGACGAGAACGGGATTAATATAGGGGCAAGAAATCTGACCATCTCAACCTGTGGAATTGTACCGAGAATACGCCAGTTTGCCGACGAGCAGCTTCAGGTCAATCTTGCCATATCACTTCATGCTCCTAATGATGAACTGCGCAAGAGTCTGATGCCGGTAGCTAATAAATATTCTCTTGCCGAGCTTATGGATGCCTGCCGTTACTATGTTGAAAAAACATCAAGGCGTATAACATACGAATACAGCCTTGTAAAGGGTGTAAATGACGGACCGAAGCAGGCGCAGGAGTTAATTAACCTTATTAAAGGTACTAATTGTCATGTGAACCTCATACCTGTAAACCCTATAAAAGAAAGGGATTTTAAGCAGACAGAGGGACCGCAGATTAACAATTTTAAAAATAAACTTGAAAAAAATGGGATAAATGTTACTATAAGAAGAGAAATGGGGCGCGATATTGACGGCGCATGCGGTCAGCTTCGCAAGAGCCATATCGGAGAATAACGCAGTGTAGTAATTGCGTGGAGGAATGTAATGAGGGTATATGCAGCTACGGATGTAGGCAGGGAAAGAGAAGTCAATCAGGATTACATTTTTTGCAGTATGGAGCCGGTGGGCAAGTTGCCTAATCTGTTCATTGTTGCGGACGGAATGGGTGGACATAAAGCCGGGGACTTGGCTTCACGGTATACAGTGGAGACATTCATTGCGAGTGTCAAGGCTTCTCACTCTGATAATCCGATAACAATTATCAATGACGCAATTGTAGAAGCCAACGGCAAACTGCTTGAGAAGGCAGAGGAATCTGAAGCGTACAGCGGAATGGGAACAACCTTGGTGGTATGCACGATTATCGGGGAATCGATGTATGTTGCCAATGTAGGCGACAGCAGGCTGTATTTGTATGATGGTAAGCTGTCACAGATTACAAGGGATCATTCACTTGTCGAGGAGATGGTATCACTTGGCAGACTGGAGCGCAGTGAAGCCAGAAACCATGAGAAAAAGAATGTCATTACAAGGGCTGTGGGGGGCTCGAAAGAGATAATGGCAGATTTCTTTGAAGCGGAGCTTACGGCGGGTAACAGGATAATCATGTGTTCCGACGGACTCAGCAACATGGTTGAGGATGATGAGATTGAACAGGTTTTAGCCGATAATGCGTCGGTTGAAGAAAAGACGAAGAAATTGCTAGATAGAGCAAACGAGAATGGCGGTAGGGACAATATCGCAGTTATTATCGTAGAGCTGTAATAGGAGGTCATATGTTAAAGCAGGGAATGTTTATTGCAGATAGATATGAGATTCTTGGAAAAATAGGTTCCGGTGGAATGTCCGATGTCTATAAGGCAAAATGTCACAAATTAAACAGATATGTAGCTATCAAGGTACTTAAGCCTGAATTCAGCGAGGACAGATCATTTGTCACTAAGTTCCGCGTGGAAGCACAGTCAGCGGCTGGTCTTATGCATGCCAACATTGTCAATGTATATGATGTAGGTGATGAGAATGGTATATATTATATTGTAATGGAGCTTGTTGAAGGCATTACACTTAAGAAATATATTGAAAAGAAGGGCAGACTGGGGGTACGTGAGGCAGTCAGCATTGCAATTCAGGTTGCGCAGGGTATCGAAGCAGCACATAATCACCATATTGTACACAGGGATATTAAGCCACAGAATATTATCATTTCCAAGGAGGGCAAGGTCAAGGTCACAGACTTTGGAATTGCCAGGGCAGCATCCTCCAATACGATTAACTCCAATGCCATGGGTTCGGTGCATTATATTTCACCTGAGCAGGCAAGAGGCGGTTACAGTGATGAGAAGAGTGACATATATTCATTTGGTATCATGCTGTATGAAATGCTTACCGGAAGGGTTCCGTTTGAAGGGGATACCACTGTGTCTGTTGCACTTCAGCATATACAGGATGATATTGTATCTCCGGCGGAGCTTGTTCCTGAGATACCTGTCAGTGTAGAGAAGATTGTTCTCAAGTGTACCCAGAAGAAGACTGAGAGAAGGTACCAGAACATGTCCGACCTTATTGCAGATCTTAAGAGGTCACTGGTTGCTCCTGATGAGGACTTTGTTGTCATGCGTCCGGTTGCAAGTAACGGTCCTACCAAGATGATAACTGAGGATGAGCTTGACATGATTCATCAGATGTCTTCCGTTAAGTCGAACAATATCACCAGCCGCAATGATGATGAAGATTATGAGTACGATGATGATATTGAGGATTATGATGACGAGGAAGAAGAGGATGATGACGGAGGAAGCTCTGCAGTAGATAAGGTTATAACAGCATTAGGTATTACTGTAGCAGTAATCATTGTGATTATCACACTCTTTATTATTTTTAAAATGGTTTCGGTATTGTCTGACAACGGCAGCAGCAGTAAGAACAATACCACTACAACAGCCTCACAGGTTGATGACGGAAAAGCAGAGGTGCCATACCTTATAGGATATACTTATGAGGAAGCACAGACAATGTTAAATAACGCTAATCTCGGAGCCAAGGCTACTTATGAGAATTCCTCCTATGCTGCCGGTACGGTTATAGAGCAGAGTGTTGAATCGGGAAGCAGAGTAAAGGAACACACTACTATTATTTTGACAGTGAGCAGCGGTCCTGAGTATTTCTCCATGATTAATGTTGGGAACAAGACTGAAGACGAGGCTAGGGAACTGCTTGAAAATCTTGGTCTTAAGGTAAATGTCGAATATATGGAAAACTCCGAGGTGGAACAATTCTATGTAATCGGTTCAGAACCAAAACATCTTGCCAAGGTGCAGCAGGGTGACGAGGTTACGCTCTATGTCAGCATGGGTGATGGTAAGGTACATTCGGAGGTACCGAACCTTGTAGGAATGACTGAGTACGAGGCAAAAACCGCCATTGTCTCAAGTGGATTTGAAGTAGGTACTATAAAGAGAGAGAGCAACTACAGTGTGGCAGCAGGCCGTGTTATTGCACAAAGCGGTCCGACAGCCGGTGAAAAGGCGGCAGAGGGGACTGTCATTAATCTTGTTGTAAGCTCTGGCTCAGATTCATCTGTTAAATATGTATATCTGTCAAAGACAGTACTGGTTGATGACCTGACACAGAAGAATCTTGTTCCTGAGGATTCGACATTCATCAGACTTAGCTTTGTACTTGCCCAGAACGGAAATGAGCAGAACATTGCAACGTTGGAATATATGTCATATTCTGCCATGACGGAGAAATCTATTCAGGTTCAGGAGACTTTGTCGAATTTCAGCAAGGGCTCTGCTGAGCTTCGCGTATTTGCATATTATGTATCGCCTTCATCAGAGCAGACAGTGCAGTTATGCACATTGGCCGTTACCTTGATGGAATAATACCTACGGATTGGAACAGAGTATGCAGGGAAAGATAATCAAAGGAATCGCCGGTTTTTATTATGTGTATGTTCCTGAACACGGGACATACGAATGTAAGGCAAAGGGTGGCTTCAGAAATCAGAATGTTAAGCCCTTGGTTGGCGATAATGTTGAAATTGATATAGTGGATGAGAAGGGGCTTCTTGGGAATATAGTAAATATACTTCCGAGAAGCAGCGAAATGATAAGACCGGCAGTGGCAAATGTTGACCAGGCACTGCTGGTTTTTGCCGTGTCTGAACCGGCACCTAACCTTAAATTGTTAGACTGCTTTCTTGTTATGATGGAAAGCTATGAGCTTCCGACAATTATCTGCTTTAACAAGATTGATGAGGGCAGTGCAGAATCCGTTAAGCAATATGAGGAAGTCTACCGCCAAAGCCGGTGCAAGGTGGTGTTTACAAGCACGGTGACTAATGAAGGCATGGAACATTTAAGAGGACTGCTTAAGGGCAGAACAACAGCACTGGCAGGACCGTCCGGGGTGGGTAAATCATCAATTCTTAATGCTCTTATACCGGATGTTACCATGGCAACCGGGGCTGTCAGCGAAAAAATCGGACGCGGCAGGCATACTACACGACATTCTGAGGTCTTTGTAATGGAAAAGGACAGCTACCTGCTTGATACTCCGGGATTTACATCACTTTCAGTAATGGTTCAGGACAAGGAGAGCCTGCGTTTCTATATACCGGAATTCGAGGAATATGAAGGCTGCTGTCGGTTCAACGGATGCGTGCATATCAATGAGCCGGATTGCGCAGTTAAGCAGGCTGTGCAGGACGGAAAAATTCACAGACAGCGATATGAGCACTATGTGGAAATGTATCATGAGCTTGAGAATAGGAAGAGAGGATATAATTATGGAATATAAGAAGATATTATCGCCGTCAATACTTGCGGCTGATTTCGGAAATCTGGCCCGTGATATCAGGACAATAGATGAGGCAGGAGCAGAGTATGTACATATTGATGTTATGGATGGAAGCTTTGTGCCGAGCATTTCTCTTGGCATGCCGGTTATCAAATCAATCCGTCCGGTTACCACGAGAGTGTTTGATGTTCATCTTATGATTGAGGAACCAATAAGATATATTGATGAGTTCGCTGACCTTGGAGCTGACATTATTACTGTTCATGTGGAGGCCTGCCAGGATACAGCAGCAACCCTTAAAAACATACATGAACACGGCATAAAGGCGGGTATAACCCTCAATCCTGCAACACCTGTATCTGAGATAGTCCCATATCTGCCAATGGTGGACATGGTGCTTGTCATGAGTGTCAATCCGGGCTTCGGAGGTCAGAAATTCATAGACAGTTCTATTCAGAAGCTTGAAGAGGTTGCCAAGTACCGCACACAGCTTAACCTTCACTATGATATCGAGGTTGACGGTGGCGTGAACTTTGACAATATTCATGATATATGCAGGGCCGGAGCCAATGTCATTGTGGCGGGCTCCACGGTATTTCGTGGTGATGCCGCGGAGAATGTGGGAAAGCTAAAAGAACTCATGTATCAAATTCAGGCTTGAAAAGACAAAATAGATGTGATATATTGAAACCATAAAAAGGAGCAACCGCCCACAAGGTGGGTTGACCTGAAAGAAGTAGAAAAACCACCCTTTACCGGTCAAAGTTTTGGGGTGGTTTTTCTATGTAAAGCTACATACAAAACGTAAAAACGAATGTAAGTAATGCTAAATATTCAAATCATTTTGTACCGGTTTGTAGAACAGACTGCGAACCTGCTCCTCGTCCCTCGTCTGACCGAGAATCCACATGAGCTTGGTTACTATGGCCTCAGTGGTCATATCGTAGGCTTCTATGAGGCGGTATTTTTTCTTGATAACCTGTCCCACCATGTAGATGGACATATCGCTGCCCTCATGGGGAACCTGTGTCGTCATCACAAGTGCCTTGCCGCAGGCTATCCAGTCCGCGATGGCATCCACGAAATCCTCATTGCCGTAGCAGGGAATACCGCCGACACCGAAGCTCTCAATAACCAGACCATCATAGTGCACCTTAAGAAAACTGAATATCTCCGGATTCATTCCGGGAACCAGACGGAGGACGAATACGTTAGGATTGAGGCTGGTATAAAAGACCGGGCCGCCATCTGCAACCTTCTCTTCAATATAATAACGGACTCTACGGTCCCGCACGATGGCAATCTCAGGAAAATCAATACTCTTGAAAGCGTTGAAACTCTTGGTATGAGTCTTGCGGGCACGGGTGCCAAGGATTACCTTGTTGTCAAATAGAAGATGTACTCCGTGGGCACGCTCGTCACAGGCAAAGACAATGGCATTTAGCAGATTGCTCCTTGCATCCGAATCTGCCGTGGCAAGAGGTTTCTGGGAACCGGTGATGACAATGGGCTTAGGACTATCCTGCACCATGTAGGAAAGGGCGGCGGCAGTGTAAGCCATGGTATCTGTTCCATGTGTGATGACAAAACCATCATAATCCCCGTAATTATTCTTGATACATTCAACTATGGCAATCCAGTGACGGTAGCATATATTGGTGCTGTCCAGATTAAATAGACCATAGGTTGAAATAGAGCAGATTTCGTCTGCTTCAGGAATGAATTGTAATATCTCCTCGGAGGTAATCTCAGGAGTCAGTCCGTTGTCTGTTGGTTTGGAAGCAATGGTGCCTCCGGTGGTGATAAGTAAAATGTTCTTCATACAGCCTCTGTTTCTATATATGAGTTATCTCAATTTAATTTGAAGTTAGGTTCAAATGGTATGTTGACCCCTCTGAACCTAACTTCTTCTGATTTAATTATTATTAATAAATATTAGCTAAAATACTGATATTATACATTAAAGCGGAACAGAACAACATCTCCGTCCTTAACTACATAGTCCTTGCCCTCTAAACCTACCAGCCCTTTTTCCTTGGCGGCTGCATAGGAGCCACAGTCGAGAAGGTCCTGATAGTTGACAACCTCGGCACGGATAAAGCCTCTTTCAAAGTCGCTGTGAATCTTGCCTGCGGCCTGAGGAGCCTTGGTTCCCTTGGTGATTGTCCATGCCCTTGTCTCTGTAGGTCCGGCTGTTAAGTAACTGATAAGACCGAGAAGTGAGTAGCTTGCCTTGATAAGTTTGTCAAGACCTGACTCGGACAGTCCCAAATCCTCTAAAAATTCCTTTTTCTCATCGTCATCCAGCTCGGAAATCTCTTCCTCAATCTTGGCACATACCACGAATACCTCGCTTCCCTCGGAAGCAGCAAAATCGCGCACGCTTGCCACATACTTGTTAGAAGCCGCATCATCTGCCAGATCGTCCTCGCACACATTGGCAGCATATATTACAGGTTTTGCAGTGAGAAGAGTGTAGGAGGCAATGAGTGCCTTCTCATCGTCATCGTCCGTCTCAAAGCTGCGGGCAGACTTGCCTTCCTCAAGATGTGCCTTGAGGCGCTTGAGAAGCTCGTTTTCCTTCGCCATTGCCTTGTCATTCATGGCAGCCCTGCCGACCTTGGCGATTCTTCTCTCGAGAATATCAATATCGGAGAAAATAAGCTCCAGATTGATTGTGTCAATATCACGCAACGGGTCGATGGAGCCGTCGACGTGGACAATATTGGTATCCTCAAAGCAACGCACTACATGTACAATGGCATCAACTTCACGAATATGTGAAAGGAACTGGTTGCCGAGACCTTCACCCTTGGATGCTCCCTTTACAAGACCTGCAATATCAACAAATTCAATAGCAGCCGGAGTAATCTTGGCTGAGTTGTAAAGTGCAGCAAGCTTGGCAAGACGCTCGTCCGGCACCGTAACAATACCAACATTCGGGTCAATGGTGCAGAAAGGATAATTCGCAGACTCAGCACCTGCCTTGGTTAATGAGTTGAACAATGTGCTTTTGCCGACATTCGGCAGACCGACAATACCTAATTTCATAGTAATCTCCATTCCACGGACATATATGTGCCGTTTCTTATTTCTTAATCTTTCTGATAGTAATATATCTGTATTTCCATACATTCTGAAATATAGTAGCATAATAATAAGGAAAAAGCAATGCGTAAGGAAGCACAGTTTTATCCTTTTTTGTTTGTATCATCTGTTCCTTGCCGGAGGATAAGGTTCTTTTGTATCAGTGATTCCTAACAGATAATCAATGCTGCAGTTGTAAAATTTTCCGAGTTTAATAAGTGTCTCTGTAGGAATATCACGCTTTCCGATTTCATAGTAAGAATAAGACACTTGGGAGCAGTTCAGGTAAGCAGCAAGGTCTTTCTGTTTTAAATCATTGTCTTCACGTAGATTGCGTATTCTTTCATATTTTGGCATAGATACCTCTCATTCTAATCCTGTAGAAATTTTTCAAAATAATTATTGATTAGTTGGTTATACAATATTGACATTTAAAACAAATTGTTTTAAATTTATACCTGTATATAAAATATTCAAAAGAGCGGTAAATGAACCGTTAATAAGAAAGGAAGAAGCAAATGATTAAAAAGAAGGTAATAACGCTGGCAGTCACTATGGCACTTATTTTTCAGATAAGTGGTTGCACAGCAAGGACGGAGGATGTTGACAGTACACAGGTGCCGACACTGGACATGAACCTGACGACAGCCGGGGAAAGAGATACAACTGCACAGGAAACAGTAAGCAGCGAGGAGGTTACTTCTGAACAAGAACAAACAAGCACGGTTGAAGAAACAACTCCGGAAGGAACAAAAGAGGCGGCAGAAAATGATGGTATAAAGATTAGCCAGCCGTTTACATCCTATTATCGTTACTGGAATAATTGCGTTCTTGTGGCAGAGAATGATCAGGATGGAAATAAGCTATATGGAATGGTGGATTTGGACGGAAATGAGGTTATTCCATGTAAATACATAGGTTATTTGTGTTATGACAAATCAGATACAATTACTTTCGTTGACCAGGATAACGGATATGTCTATAACAAGGATTTTGAAATTGTGCGGGAGTATGAAAGATCATGGGAAAAACCATACACAAGCCCGGCTGATGAAAATGGAGCGGTATATGAGGGCACAACAAGTTGCTTTAATGAAAGAGAAATGTGTGGGATGCGTATAATTCTCTATACGAATGAATATGTAAAAACAGATGAAAACGGAAATAGAAAAACTGTAAACGAAAGATATGTGGATTTTTACAATAGCGAGAGCGGAGAGCTTATTGCACAATATCAACTAACTGATTATTATAGCTTTATCTTTGATGCGGATTCTGAGGGGAATGTATGCGTACTTGCAGAAAATCCAGTGGACAGGGAAA
>CAMAKT010000011.1 GCA_945836135.1 uncultured Clostridia bacterium
TGTAATAAACGGATATATCATATCCAGGCCAATACTGAATATCATCGCAACAAGACCAATCAGATACAGATACCAGCCCTTTGCGATGTATTTTCTCAGCTTCATAAATTCTTTTCCTCCCTCTTTTTTCATTATGTTCTTCCCTCGGATTCCATGCTATGAAAGCCTACGGATTGCTTCGCGCTATCGCGCTTTCGCACTCCTACCTGCATTCGCAATCCGTGCTAACGCACTTCTTGCTCATTCAGGTTAGCGTCTCAAGTGAGGAAGCGCCCTTGCATGCGAGCATGCAGCACGCTTTCTCACTGAGACCGGGCTTTCATATAAAATGAAAGCCGCATGGCGTGACGACCATGCGGCTAAATATGCAATAACAGCTAACGATATTCAATTATGCAACCAAATATCCTTCTCCCTGCTAACGTGCAATATAGAAATCCGAGGCAGTCCCATTATAAAAATCTGTTAAATTACTAAAGCTTCTAAACTTAATCATCATGAGCTACCTCCTTCCTTATATTTTCGTTTGTGTGATTCTTAAGTCTTTTTTCATGATACGCTCTATGGAATTAATTGTCAACACTTTTTTATCTGTCTTATGTCTATTTTTTATCAATTCTTGTATGCCCTGTTTGGGTGTGCTACAATTAATTTGTATATGGGTAAACCATGGCATACAGCTATAACAGCTATAAATTAAAAAATTCAGGAGGCTATCATGGCAGGTAACGTGATTGTAGGTCAATCCGGCGGTCCAACCGCTGTTATCAATTCCAGTCTTGCAGGTGTGTTCAAGACAGCCAAAGACCTTGGCGCAGATAAGGTATACGGTATGCGATACGGAATACAGGGATTTTTGGAGAAAAATATCATAGATTTGAGTGAGAAGATTCGCTCGGACATGGATCTGGAACTTCTTAAGCGGACACCGTCCTCATTTCTTGGCTCATGCAGGTACAAGCTGCCGGACATATGCGATGACAGGGATTTGTATGACAAAATTTTCCGGATACTGAATGAATATGAGATTACCGCATTTTTCTACATAGGCGGCAATGATTCCATGGATACCATCAAGAAGCTGTCGGATTATGCCATTCTTATGAACAGCCCGATACGTTTTATCGGTGTTCCTAAGACCATTGACAACGACCTGGCTGTGACAGACCACACTCCCGGTTATGGAAGTGCTGCGAAATACATTGCCTCCGTCACCAAGGAGCTTATTCGTGACGGTCTTGTATATGATGTGAAGAACGTAACAATTATAGAGATAATGGGACGTAATGCAGGATGGCTTACAGGTGCAGCAGCACTTGCAGCCTGCGAGGACTGTGAAGGCGTTGATTTACTGTACCTTCCTGAACTGCCTTTTGATGTAGAGGCTTTCCTTAAGACAGTTGAAAATCTGCAGAAAACCAAGAAATCCATTGTGGTTGCCATATCCGAGGGTATCCGCACCGCCGACGGAAAGTATGTATTCGAGCTTGGAAGTCATACCGAATATGTGGACGCATTCGGTCACAAGCAGTTATCCGGTACAGCCAAGTATCTTTCCGCCCTTGTAAGCCAGAAGCTGGGCTGCAAGTCAAGAGCCATTGAGCTTTCCACCCTCCAGCGCTGTGCAGGTCACTTAACCTCCCGTGTGGATATCACCGAAGCTTATCAGGTGGGTGGCTCCGCTGTCAAGGCTGCTTTTGATGGCGAGACCGGCAAGGTGGTTATATTAAAACGTGTGTCCGAGGATCCATATATATGCATCACTGATTTATATGATGTACACAAGATTGCAAATATAGAGAAAAAAGTTCCTCTTGACTGGATTAATCCTGACGGACGCGGCGTAAGCGACAAGCTTGTGAACTACATACGTCCTCTCATTCAGGCTGAGCTTACACCGATAATGATTACCGGACAGCCAAGACATATCGTTGTGGATATTGAGAACCATAAATGATTGTAAAACCTAGTGGTTTTATTCCGGACGTTGTGCAATTTTACTATATTACCACCGGGCACGCTCTCGCTGCGTTTTGCCACGTAGCGGTGCATAAGCGGCTAAAATACAGCCGCTAAACACCGACGGTCAAAAAGCACCCGGCTTGCAATATAGTAAAATTGCACAACTGTTCAGTGATAAAATTATGTTTTACAATCTACTACATATATTAGATGAGGTTCCAACATGAAAATCGTACTCCAGCGTGTCAATCACGCAAGTGTAACCGTCGACAACAATATAGTCGGCGAAATCGGCAAAGGCTATCTTCTCCTGCTGGGCATAGGCAGGGAGGATACCATGGCTGACCTTCCACGTTATGTGGACAAGATTGTAAAGCTCCGTATCTTTTCCGATGAGAACGGCAAGACCAATCTTTCCCTCAAGGACGTGGGCGGACAGCTCCTTGTGGTCTCACAATTTACCCTGTATGCCGACTGCCGCAAGGGCAACCGTCCAAGCTTCACCGATGCCGGTGACCCGCAGCTTGCCAATGAGCTATATGAGCATTTCATAGACCTTTGCAAAGAACAGGTGGAGGTTGTGGAACACGGCATCTTCGGTGCCGATATGAAGGTTTCACTAGAAAACGACGGACCATTTACAGTAATCCTGTAAATGGCCCGTCATTTTATTTTTCAATTCATGTATTAGCCTTATTCTGAGGACTATAAGCTCTTAACTGTCTTGACTACATTCTCAACCGTAAATCCAAACTCCTTGAAAAGTGTAGCCGCCGGTGCACTGGCACCGAAGCTGTGCATTGTCACATAAGCACCGTCAAGTCCTACATACTTGCCCCAGCCGAAGTCTGAAAGTGCCTCAATGGCAACTCTCTTTCTTACGCTCTTAGGAAGTACTGATTCCTTGTACTCATCCGACTGCTGCTCGAATACATCCATGGATGGCATGGAAACTACTCTTACATCAATTCCGTCCTTGATAAGTTCTGCCTTCGCATCCACTGCGAGGGAAACCTCGGAACCGGAAGCAATGAGAATGGCATCCGGAACGCTCTTTGTAGATTCGGCTATAATATAGCCACCCTTAAGAGCTTCCTTGGAGGAACCTGCCATCTGCGGAAGATTCTGTCTTGTAAGGACAAGAGCGGTAGGTGTCTTCTTAGAGGTAACCGCATAAGCCCACGCTGCGGCAGTCTCGGTAGCGTCACACGGTCTGTATACCGTGAAGTTAGGAAGTGAGCGAAGCATAGCGAGCTGCTCAATCGGCTCATGGGTAGGTCCGTCCTCACCTACACCGATGCTGTCGTGTGTAAGTACGAATGTAAGCGGCACACCCATAATGGCTGAAAGTCTCGCCATCGGCTTCACATAATCACTGAATACAAAGAATGTGGATACGAATGCCTTAAGTCCGCCGTGAAGCATCATACCATTGCCTATAGCTGTCATGGCAAGCTCTCTTACACCAAAGTGCATATTTCTTCCGGCATAATTGTCCTTGGAGAAATCTCCCATATCGGACATATATGTCTTGGTGGACGGAGCAAGGTCTGCTGAACCACCAATCATGTTAGGCAGCATATTCTTTAACTTGTTAATCTGGATTCCTGAAAGGTTACGGGTTGCCTGTGGCTTGTCCTCGTAGCTCCAGAAATTCTCATCCTCAAGCACCTTATCTGCTGCAGTCTCATCAAAGTATTCATCCCAGAGCTTCTTCATCTCAGGGTATGCAGCGCAGTAATCGGCAAACAGCTTGTTCCATGATGCTTCAGCCTCAGCGCCCTTCTTAGCCTTCTCCTTGTAGTTAGCATATACCTCATCAGGTACATAGAAAGGCTCCTGTGACGGCCAGCCAAGATTCTCCTTAAGTGCAGCCACATTGTCTGCTCCGAGAGGCTCGCCATGGGCACTTGCCTTACCCTCCTTTGCAGGGCAGCCATGACCAATCTTGGTCTTAACGGTAATCATGGTAGGACGTGTCTTGTCAGCCTTAGCTTCCTCGATAGCCTTTCCAATTTCCTCTATGTTATTGCCATCCTCCACAACAAGTGTCTGGAAACCGAATGCCTCAAAACGCTTCTTAACATCTTCTGTAAAGGCAATATCCGTACCGCCCTCGATGGAAATCTTATTGGAATCATAAAGCACAATAAGCTTGCTAAGTCCCAGTGTTCCGGCAAGTGAGAATGCCTCGGAGGAAATACCCTCCATCATACAGCCGTCGCCGCCTAAAACGTATGTATAGTGGTCAACAACCGGGAAATTCTCTTTGTTGAATACCGCTGCCATATGCGCCTCTGCAATCGCCATACCAACTGCCATGCCCATACCTGCTCCGAGAGGACCTGTGGTAGCCTCCACGCCTACGGTATGACCATACTCAGGATGTCCCGGTGTAAGAGAACCCCACTGACGGAAGTTAGCAAGATCATCCCTGGTAAGTCCGTAACCGAACAGATGCAGTAAGGAATATAATAATGTTGAGCCATGTCCGCCCGATAAGATGAAGCGGTCCCTGTTGAACCACTTAGGGTTGGCCGGATTATGATTCATATGATTAGCCCAAAGCTCATAAGCCATGGCAGCCGAGCCAAGAGGAAGTCCCGGATGTCCGGAATTGGCCTTCTGTACCGCATCGGCAGCAAGCACTCTTATGGCATTCACTGACATTGTCTCGATATTGTCGCGCATGATAAATCTCCTTTTACATTATAGTTGATTGTATGTATATTTTACTTTCCGAATACAGCCTCGTAATCCTTAATGAACTTCTCGATACCCTGTGTTGTAAGAGGATGCTTTGTCATAGCCTCGATTACGCTGTAAGGAACTGTAGCGATATCAGCACCTGCAAGAGCACAATCTGTAACATGGATAGGGTTACGAACGCTGGCAGCGATAATCTCTGTCTCAATCTCAGGATAATTCATGAAAATCTCAGAAATTGTACGGATAAGGTCAATGCCCGGCTGTGAAATATCATCAAGTCTTCCAAGGAATGGTGATACATAAGCAGCACCTGCTCTTGCAGCAAGAAGTGCCTGATTAGCTGTGAAAATAAGTGTTACGTTAACCTTGATTCCTTCAGAAGCAAGAACCTTTGTAGCCTTGAGACCTTCAACTGTCATAGGAATCTTTACAACCATATTCTTATGAAGCTTAGCAATCTCCCTGCCTTCTGCAATCATACCCTCTGCATCCTGTGTTGTAGCCTTAACTTCACCACTGATTGGTCCGTCAACAATAGATGCTATCTCTGCTAAAACTTCCTCCTGCTTCTTGCCACCTTCTTTTGCAATAAGTGAAGGATTAGTCGTTACTCCGCAAATAACGCCCATGTCATTTGCCTTCTTAATGTCCTCAACCTTAGCGGTGTCAATAAAAAACTTCATAATACCTCTCCTTTTCTGCCTGACGGCAACATATATTCGTGTATGAATTGTCAAAAATTCACACCATCTTATCTTCATTTTAAAGCCATACATTAATAATGTCAAAGCATTTTTTGCGCAAAATAGCCCGTTTTTTGCGGTATTCTGTCCACAAAAAACGGGCTGATATTATTAGTGATCTTCGTTCTCCCCCTGCCCATAATAGGCATTTGCACCATGCTTTCTGAAATAATGCTTGTCAAGCAGGTGCTGAGGTACTCTATCAACTCTCGGATTAAGCGTCATTGTGTTGTATGCCATCTCGGCAACCGCCTCCATGACAACTGCGTTGTACACAGCTCCCTTAGCTGATTTGCCCCATGCAAAAGGTCCGTGGTTCTTCACAACAATACCCGGAACGGCAAGTGCGTCATTATCTCCCACAGTCTCAACGATTACATTGCCTGTGTTAAGCTCGTATGCCTCGTATATCTCCTGAGCCGTCAAATCCCTTGTACAAGGAATGTCGCCGTAGAAATAATCAGCGTGGGTGGTTCCGAATGCAGGTATGTTCATTCCTGCCTGTGCAAAAGTCACTGCCCACTTAGAATGTGTATGTACCACACCGCCAATCTCTGAATACTGCTTATACAGTACAAGATGTGTAGCCGTATCCGAGGATGGCTTGTAATTACCCTCTATCACATTACCCTCAAGGTCAACAACAACCATATCCTCCGGCTTCATAACATCATATTCCACACCGCTTGGCTTGATTACCACATATCCGCTCTCACGGTCAATGCCGCTGACATTGCCCCATGTATAGATAACCAACCCCTTCTCTACAAGCTCCATATTGGCTTCATAGACTTCCTTCTTCAACTCTTCAAGCATAATATTGACCGCCTTTCAAATACATTCTCATTCTGCTTTATAATTTCTGTTACACTGTGTCTATATTATATACCATGATTTAACAAATGTATATGGTTCTTTATGGGAATTTTTAACATTCCTGCAGCCCGAAATAGAATACCTTTTCATACCCGGCTTCCACCACACAGTTAGCTGAAACCTCACTTAGGTATCCCTGCCTGCAGTAAAAGAACAGGGGAATTTCACAGTCATTGGAAACGCTCCTAGGATTGCGGAGAATGTCTGCCATAGGAACACAAACCGCTCCCGGCAAATGCTCTTCCTCATATTCAGCCGGTGTCCGAACATCAATCAGTACCGCCTGCATTTCTTCCGAAATGCGGTTAAGCGCTTCCCGCATGGAAAGCCCGACGGCTACCCGGCATTGTATATGCTGCTTCTGAGGTGGCTTTCTTTTTTCTTTGGAGAAAATCCGCAATACAATAAGCTCAGCTTCCTGCTCCGTCAATTCCCGACGCATTCCGAAAATATTGCCTTCCTCCATCGGCTCCATGATTCCCTTCGCATATACCTGTGCCACATGATTCACGCAGGTATGGCAATCATATAAATCCTTAAGTAATTCCGCCCCCTGCCAGCTATCCTCGTCCGGCTCTTCAAGCTCCCTTCGCAGTATCTCATGAATGATTCGGGCTGCAGACCTTCGCTCTATGCCGGTCTTCCAGCCTATTACATCCGTATCCTCAAGCCAGCCTCTCCGGCGCCCATAATCAGGCATGAAGTAATAAGGTAGCTGCAGACATTCCTGCTGCAGTATTCTCGCTTTCAGTCCTTCCCAAATCATTGTCACAAATGCTTCTGCTGTCATTGCGCTCCTCGAAACAATATTCTTATTTAAACAGGTGTTACCCGAACAGTTACGTTGCCGTATGACGATAGTGAATCAACTGCAAAACATCCGGTGGTGTTAACTGATGTTTCCCCTGTCCACAAATCCACAACCCGATATTCCTTTGCCGCTGCAAAAGCGTCCTTATCCGTCATCTTGTGTCCGAGCATCCTGACCAAAGTATCTGCCGTAACACTATATGCTCCCTTTTCCTCCCCGCTGACATTGATAAAGGATATGGCAAGGCTACCGTCTGCAAGAGGCTTTGCCAGAATATCCACGCGGTCATTGTCGGTTATGTATGTAGTATCCGGGGCTGTCTGTGCAAGACTGCAAAAAACTCTCTTCGCCTGAATCCCCAGCGAATCCTGGTTCAGTGCAATCAGTTCCTTGTTAGCGATAATATTCCAGATATTATCTCCCTTCTTCACGCGCCTTAAATCCATTCCCAGCATCAGAGGCGCATTCATCATACACCACATAGCAAAATGAGTTCTGTACATGGTATCAGTGAGTCCGTTCATCCCCACCACCAGCATATCCGGATCATTCCACCCCTTATTAAGACCGGCAAATTCGTCCATAATAACTGCCTTGTTGTACTGGGAGGTAATACTGGCTGTATAGCCGTCCGTCCATGCCGCCTTACCCGGGTCACCATCCGCTCCCACGCAGAATGTAATATCGTTCAGGATTCTCCAGGAATCTCCTACCTTGTACCCCCAATTCTGCGGCTGGGTCTTTCCCCACTCACAGATGGATAAAATAATATCATGCTCCGGCTTTGCTGCATTGAGTCCCGCAAGCAGCGTTGCATAGGAATCCAATGTATTCTCCTGCCTTCTATGGTTCATCAGGCGGAGACAGTTTTCACCCTCCTCAAACTCAACCTGTATACCTTCAGACTCCCGGAAGGTATCCGTTGCTTCCGTTAATGGAAGAAAATCATCATAAAATACTTTGGACTGTTTCTGCTTATCCACCGCAAGCTGCAGCCAGCTTCCCACGCCGACCTCCTGCCCTGTCGCATAAGTCACATACACATTGTATTTTCCCGCCCTTGGCACATTCACATGGAATTCCAGCTCACTGCTCTGGGCTCCCACCGGGGAAGGTCCCGGTCCTGTCCCGTCGAAGGTGCCTATATTGGTCACATAATCTGCCTTCTTTTCTCCTCCGCAGCCTGTCAGAATCCCATCCTCCACTGCCCGGTAACCCGCCGAGAAGTCTTCTCCCACAATGCGGATACTCTTTATGTTTGGCGCATAGACATACTTTGCATTTGCTGCATCGGAAAAGGTGGCATTATCCCATAGATAATAGCAATTGTCCACCTTTAAGAAGTCCACGTCCCAATCCACATAGGATTTTGCATCCGTCATTTCGTGTCCGCAGGTGCCCACTGCAGCCCCTGCACACAGATTAGTTCCGATATCATTGTACATGCCGAATTTCAGACCCTTTGAATGGACATAATCAGCTAATGCCTTAAAGTCTCCCGGAAACTTTACTGTCTCATTGGAGAGCTTCCCATCCACACGCTCAGACTTATAGCAGCCGTCGTCTAAGACAACATATCTGTATCCCAGTTTGTCCAGCTCCAGTTCTACCAGCGCATCTGCCATATCCTTGGTCAGCTTCTCCGTATTCCCGCTTCCAAATGCATTCCAGCTGTTCCAGCCCATTGCCGGCATGTGCTGCTTCTTTTTATTCAGAAGCACACTGCCATCTCCAAAGGCATCATACCTGTATTCCCTACTGCTGATTTTTTTAGGTTTTTGTAATACATCCTGCATTTTGTGTTCACCCCAATTATGTATTTTTTTCAGTACAAAAACATTTACCCATGTATTATAATGTATTAACTTTCACTTGTATATAGTTAATTTAGCAAAAACAGAGTACCCGGCATCACCTGCCGAATACCCTGCTTTAAATAGTCTTATATTAGTTATTTTATGCTGTCCACCGCAGCGCGCTCCACAGGAAGTCCCGCCTTGTAGCGCTCTATAAACTTATCAAAGCCCTCAACATCCGATTTGTCCGGTGCGATGGTGCTTCCCTGCTGTCCGGCAAATACCTTGTTGTCAAGGTAATCATCAAGGCTCTCCCCTGATTCTTTATGTATCATGTAGGAAGCAAGCACTGCCATTCCCCATGCACCGCCTTCGCCTGCGGTGTCCATTACGGTGACAGGTGCGTCCATGGCTGCCGCCATGATTCTCTGTCCTACACCCTTGGTCTTAAACAATCCGCCATGTCCTGTAATCTTGTCTACCTTCACGCCTTCTTCCTTAAGAAGAATATCAAGACCTATCTTGAGGGCACCCAGAGCGGTATAGAGATGTGTTCTCATAAAGTTTGCAAGGTTAAAACGGCTGTCCGCATTTCTCACAAAGAGAGGACGTCCCTCCTCAAAATGTGTAATGTTCTCGCCGGAGAAATAGCCGTATGAGAGGAGTCCGCCACAATCTGTATCTCCCTCAAGTGCCTTATTATACAGTGTTGCAAACAGCTTGTTCATATCAACAGGAATTCCCATTGCCTCGGAGAACTCCTTGAATATGTTTACCCATGCGTTAAGGTCGGAGGTACAATTGTTGCAGTGAACCATGGATACCAGATTACCTGTAGGTGTGGTAACCAAATCAATCTCAGGGTATACCCTGGAAAGTTCCTTCTCCATTACTATCATGGCAAATACGCTTGTTCCCGCGGATACATTGCCGGTTCTTACCGCTACAGCATTGGTAGCTACCATTCCGGTGCCTGCATCACCCTCCGGCGGACAGAGAGGTACTCCTGCCTCAAGCTCACCATCCGCATCAAGAAGACGCGCCCCCTCCTGTGTAAGTGTTCCTGCATCATCACCTGCAAGAAGAACCTCCGGCAGGATGTCCATAAGTCTCCAATCAAGCTTCACATCGCTTTCTTCGTTTCTCTTCTCTATAAGTGCATCAAACTTGCCTGCCATGTTGGCATTGTAGTTCTTGGTATTCGTATCAATCGGAAACATACCGGATGCCTCACCGATACCGATTACGCGCTTTCCGGTCAGCTTCCAATGAATGTAACCCTCAAGTGTGGTCATATAGTCTATGCGCGGAAGATGCTCTTCATTGTTAAGCATTGCCTGATACAGATGTGCAATGCTCCAGCGCTGAGGTATATTGTAATCAAAAAGTGCTGTCAGCTTATCTGCTGCCTCCTCCGTGATGCTGTTTCTCCATGTGCGGAACGGCACCAGCAGCTCTCCTTCCTTGTCAAATACCATGTAGCCGTGCATCATAGCTGAAAAGCCTATAGCGCCAAGCCTTTTGATTGTAACCCCATACTTGTCCTTTACATCCGCCTTAAGGTTTGCATAACAGTCAGACAATCCACCCCAGATATCTTCAAGGCTGTATGTCCATATTCCGTTCTCATAACGGTTCTCCCACTCATGGCTGCCTGCGGCAATCGGTGTGTTGTTCTCATCAACCAATACCGCCTTAATTCTTGTGGAGCCAAACTCCAATCCGAGAACTGCCCTTCCGCTCTCAATTACTTCCTTAACACTGCTCATTACATTCTCCTCCAATTCTCCTTAATTCTTATTCGTCTTCCTCATCATCGTCATAATCATCATCGTCTTCGTCATCATAGGTGTCCCTGGCATAATCCTTTTCCCCTGAATCCGCTTCGTCGTCATATTCCCCCTCTTCATCCTCGTCCTCATTATCCGGAATATCAAAATCGCTCTCCTTGATGGTCAGAACCGAACGGAAACGTCCGAACAGCTTATTGCCTAAGCGGTTCTTTGCATGCTCTCCGGCATATTTTATGATGTCATTTACGATGTTCACAATATTTCCCTGGTCATCATTAGGAAGCTTGCTCAGGATAAGATAAAGCTTAAGCAATGCCTTATCCTCAATGCACCATCCCTGCTCATCCGCATAATCCTTGGCTATATCCACCAGCTCATTGACTGTATACTGTTTTAACAGGAAACGTCCCGTAAACTTTTCGGCAAAATCAGGATTTTCCGCAAAGAGCTTATTGATACTGAATTCTTCATCCTCAAGTATAAACAGCGTTCCGCCCGTCTTTGAGTCCATAAACTCAATCATGTGAGATATCTGCTCTCTCCTGAGGTCACCTGCCTTCTCGATAACCAAGGTCTGTCCTGCGATTCTGTCCCGGATGCTTTCAAAGCCGCTTGCATTAATCTTTTCTGCCGATATTCTCGCAAGCTTCTGCTCACGTTTCTCATCATATGCATGAAGTGCCTTGAACAGATTAACCGCAAACGCTGTCTTATCCGTAGTGCGGCTGCCCATGATAACTACATTACCCGTGGATGAATTCCTGTCATTGGATACATTTCTTAAACTGCCGATATATCTGCAAAGTCTGCGCTCCATTCCTGACATATAAAGATATTTTTCCATGAAGCGTCTCTCCTCCGGCTGGAGCATATAACCGCCTGCTTCACCTGCGCTCCTGTTATCATCAATGGCATTCTTAACGGTATCGTCAATAATCTTCTCAATTCCGGCATTAATTGCCATTTCAAGGTCAGGAAGCTCTTCCTCGAAAGTCTCTTCCTCTGACTCTTCTATATCGGGAATTTCCTCAAAAGCTATGTCTTCCGGCTCTTCTGTATCAGGAATCTCCTCAAATGCTTCGTCTTCCGGCTCTTTTTCTATTGTGACGGCGGCTTCATTCACTGCAGCATTATCCTGCTGCTCTTCCTCCAGTTCCGACAGCCACTGTGTAATGTCCATCTGACCTTCTATCTGATCGTCCTCTTTGTCCGCATTCTCCTTAGCCTGCTGCTCAGCCTGCATTTTTGCCACTATTGCCGCCATCTGCTCCACTGTCAAACCTTCAAACGATAGCCGCTTCGTAGCATCATCCAATACCTGCGGCTTAGATGCGGAGCTCTGCTTCGGTGCATCCTGCGCCTTATTGGCGGAATTCCGGGATGCTTTACGCCATTGATGCTTATTGATTATGATTTCCTTGGTAGGTTCGACATTATCCGCTGCCTGCGCTAACTCCTGTGCTTCGAGAAGTTCATCCTGCTTCTCCCTGTTGTGGTAGGCTTCCATAATCTCTTCCACATTGGCCTTGAGCTCCTGCTGCACATTTCTGGTATCATATACCGAATAGTCAGGAACCTTTATATTAATCTCATAATCATCCTCAATAAGCTCCATATCGGGCTTCGCAGCGGTCGTCTCTGAAGCCTTTGGCTCTTCTTTGCCCTGTGGATTCTGTAATTCTTCTTCCACATCAATAGGTGACCATTCCGTCGTGTTGCCTATATTGTCTATATATTTTACATTCTCCTTTGCCTGCGCCTCAGGCTCAGGCTTCTCTGACTGCATTTCCTCAGGCTCTGCCCATCCTGTCTCTTCCTCCTGCTCAGGTTCCTGCGATGGTTCCCACTCCGTTTCCTCTGCAGGCTCCTCTGTCAGTTCTTCTGCAGGCTCCTCCAATGGCTCCTCCGATGATAGGTCATATCCGACTCCAGCCTCTTCATCTGCAGCCTCCGGCTCATTTTTCTCATTTTTCCATACTTCATTCTCTGTATATTCAGAAACAGTGTCAGAGCTGTTAACTCCCATGGCTGACATACGCTCTAACTTCTCAAGTTTCTCTGCCTGTCTCGCCGTGAGAGGTGTATACATCTGCTTAAGCCGGAGTGCTTTCTCCACATATACACCGTCCGCAAACCACAACACCAGTTCGTCGCACTCCCGTACACATCTGTCGGTCAAGCCCGCCTCACTGTACAGAAGCGCAAGCTCGTATTCGTATGCCTCATCAAGCTCATTTTCCTTATATTCCTGCAAAATATCAATAAGCTCGCCCACCGATGCCCCCTGAGCCCTCTTGAGCTTATACAGAAGCGTATACCTTCCCAAATCCCTTGGCGCCGTCTCTACGTACTCACGGTAGATTTCCTCGGCATCTTCATACTCTCCGAGACGTATATACATATCCATAAGTGTTGCAAGAAGTCTTCTGCCACCCAGTCTCCTGTTGTATGCGTAAATGCAGACATTGCGTGCCTTGTCATACTTCTCCGTAGCGACAAATGCATCTATGGCATTGGACATAACAGTCCATTGTTTCATCTTTTTCCAGTCAATCTGCTCTGCAACCTTCGCAGCCGACACAAAGTCTTGGTTCTTTACCAGCTTATCTAATTGCTCTATTTTAATAGTCAATTCATATCTGTCCAAGAGATTCACCTCACAACATATTGTAATACTTCACCCAGCATAGTTTCAGTTTAGCACAGCACTTAGAGAAAATCAAAGCTTTCCTGCGAAAATGTAAGTCTTTCGTATTCAAGCTGCGAATCCGCAACCTGGCTGTGATAATCCACCACCACGGTCTGCTGCCTCGAGTCAACCATTTTCTGTCCAAGAACATAGTTGACGTCGAAACGTCCCGTAATTGCCGGGGTAGCACCGCGGGCAGGAACGATAAGCTGCACATGATTGGTTTTAAGAAGCTTAAATATCGGCTCCCAGATATATATATCCTTTGCCGCACCGAAAGGATTATCAATAAAGATTGTCTTGCCCAGAACAGCCGCTTCCTTGCCGCCTGCATTGATATTTGCAATGTAGTTGATAATGGATATGAGGAACTGAATGTATATACCCTGGGACTGTCCTGTACTTCCTACTGCCTCTTCATAGCGCAGGTAACGGCTCTGGTCTTTTATGCGCTCCCGCTTATATAAGTTAAGTCTTATACTGTTCATGTCAGTAACAATGACGGAGAACAGCCTTTTCCATGTGAGACGGTTTCTTATATACTTAAGTCTCTCCTCGGTGCTCTTGAAATTCTCCGCTGCCGACACGGTCTCATTAATATATACAGACATTCTGTCCTTATACATTTCTTCCTTGATATATGGTATCTGCAGCGACAGCATCGGAATGACCTCATCGTCCATGGTAATCTTCGAGAGCTTTCCGAGCCTGTCAAGTTCAGAGCGGATATTGCTGCATATCTGTACGCATCGGTTCTCAAAATTATCCTTGATAAGCTCCATATCCTCAATACCTCTGCCTATGCGGTCACGCTCAAGAACAATACAGTCCACCGTGTCCTTAAGTGCTGTCATAAGAGCGTCCGCATCTGCCTGACTGTCCGGCGGCTGTACGCTCTGCTTTATCTCCTCTGCAAGTTCATAGGCCTTAAGTGCGGTGAGAGACTGTACAAGCATATCTTTTTCCCTGATAAAGGACGCCTTCTTTTTCTGTTCGTCCCGCACAATCTGCTCGAAGCTCTTTCCGGCTTCCTCGTACTCCTTGTCGGTAAGCTCCTGCTCTAAGGATACCGAAGCTGTATTTCCCTCAGACTTATCAGTCTTAAGCTCATCCAAATCAAATCCCACTGACTTGACAATTCTCTCCAAGTCCTTCTCCATAAGCATACAGGAAGTAAGAATACTGTTGTTTTCCTTCTCCTCTTTGGCCGCCGTCGACAGTTCCTTTTTAACCCTTTCAAGCTCTCTCTTATGCTGTGCTGCAAACTCCTTGGGATTGTCAATATCAGTCTCCTCATATTCACCGAAGCGTTCTGTCAGGCTTCTTTTTGCATGAGCTACACTGCCCTCAACCCTGTTCATCTGGGCGCTGGCACTTCCAAGCTCATTTTCTGCTCTTTTTATCTCCTGTCCTGCCTTTTCCTGCCGTGATGTGATTGCAAGTATATCCGAATGACTCTTTACCTGAAGGCCGCCCTCGGCAGCCAGCTTCTCTGCCTCCTCTATGGTAATGCCCCGGTATTGCATGGAGCGTACTATTTTGTCCATGGCTGTGCGGCTGCTCTCCATGAGCCTCTCCTTATCTGACATATCTCCGGCTTCCTCCGACAGGATTTGACGAAGGGCATCAAATCGTGCGTCCAGATCTTTCTCAGGCATCAGCGCCGCTGCCTGCCCGTCCTGCTCGTCTTCGGAATAAAAAGGAGCATACATTTCCCATCTCTCTTTCAGCTCATGAATGCTGTTCTCAACTGCTCTGCGGCGCATTACAAGCTCTTCGTATGCCTTTTGTCTGCCTTCGATAAGCTCCTTGGAAAGCTTCTTAGCCTTAAGGGCACTATCCTTTTCAGCCTGGCTGGTTTTTATCTCCATAAGACAGGAATTCAGACTGTCATTGAGTTCTGCAATGTCGGCAAGCCTCTCCTTTGTACTGTTTTCCTGCGCCACTGCCTCTTCAAGTCTGTTTCTCCGCTCCGACAGCTCATTTTCCCGTTCCGACAAATCCTGTGCCAGATTCATCAGGCTGTCCTTTTTCTCCACAAGAGCAGCATATGCCTGCTTCGTCTTATTAAGCTCATGAGCCGTACCTGCCATGTCAGGCAAATCGAGGCATGAGTATGCGCTCACCTTTTCATAGTCTCCCCTGACCACATGCAGACGGTCTTCAAGTCTTATAAGCTCCGTATCGGTCTGCTCTGCTTCTTCTTTAACTTTCTTAAGACCTGACTGTCTTCCTGCCTCATCATATATGAATGCCATATCAAGGCACGCAAGCATAGTACCCCTGTTACCATACAGTTCTGCTTCCTCATCGGCGTCTCCGGAAAGCACAGCTTCGACCTCCGGAAGCTCAAGCACCGGAACTACTCCGCAGTCCATGGACATAATATTTTTATCCGAACATACTGCTTCATAATCCTCTCTGACAAGGACTGAATACGGAAGATAAGGGAAATGTGCTGCAAGTACGGCGCATTCCTCATTTGTCCTGCCTCGAAGATATTCAGCACCGCTTATGGTTCTGTCCGGATAGCGGTTTTCAAGATATTCCTGCAGGGTGCGCACACCATCCGTGTCCAACGGGCTGGCGTTTTCTATCGCCTTTATATAATTCTCATATCCGGCTGCTTTTCTCCTGCAAGCCTCCCGTTCCGTAAGCATATCGTCATATATGCGCCCCATAACCTCAAGAAGCTGATTAATATTCTGCTCTCCATATACCTTTGCAAGAGCCGACAGTTCTTCCTGCCTTGCCTGCGCCTGTTCATAATCGTTCTTTAGACGTTCAATATTGTCAGACTGCATTGTAAGCTCAGCCTCCACGGCTGCCCGTTGCCTTACGCAGTACTCCTGCTTCTTTTTAAGCTCCTCCTCTTCATTTGCAAGGGTTTTAAGCTTCACCTTAAGAGTTGCAAGCTGCTCTTCATGCTCACCAACCTCCTGTGCCGCACGGTCTGATACAAGTAAGGAGGTTCCCTTCATTTTGTCTTTTATACTGTTCTCTAACTCCTCCGCCTGCTTCTTAAGGCTGATAATCCTTCCTTCATGTCTCGCACATTCATTATCCTTGCTGCGGTAGTTCTCATTGAGATTATCAAGTGCATCCCTGCTCTCCTCCTCTCTGGCAAGCAAATCCTTAAGGCTTTTTTCATAACTGTCAAGATTACTCTGCATGTAACCATGCTTTGCCGCCGCAAGCTGCTTAAGCTGCGCATTTACCTCGCCCTGTCCCTTGTGACAGTTCTCCATATATTCCTTAAGCTGTGCCAGTGTATTGCCATGCTGCACATAGTCTCTGTAGTCCTCTGCGGTCTGGGCAAGCGCAAGTTCTTTTTTGCAGGATTCGTATTCATCAGAAAGCCTCTTAAGCTCATCATTCAGGTCATCCACCAGTTCCCGAAGTTCCCGAAGCTGTGACTCTTCCCCTGCAATATCCGCCATGGAAATGAGCCTCTCCTCATCACGAACAGCCTCATTAAGCTGCTTTGTCTTCTCTGCAAGCTGTGCTGCTCTTGCCTCACCCCGCTCAAGCTGCGCCTTGGCCCTTACAAGACAGGTAAGAAGCTTAATCTTTCCTGCCTCCTTCCGGGCATATATTTCTCCGAAGCTTCCCACCTTGGAGGAAAAATCCGAAATCAGCTTAATCTGCTCCTCATAGCAGCTTATCTCTTCCCGCCTTTTTGCAAGCTCCAAAAGCTTATCCTTGATGTCAAGCAGGGTCTTTGCCATCTCATCATCACTGTTTCCGCCTCTTATGCGGTTGTTGTAGGATTTTTCGATTATCTCCTCGATTAACAAATCCTCCACAACCTTGCGGGTGGTCTTATAATTATTCTCAAAGTAGGTTCGTACATGGCCCTCCGTCTTGTTAATGCCCCTGACTATCTCCCAGTGGCTTTCATATATTCCGTAATCGTTAATAAAGCTCTGGTAGTCACCCTTGCGCTCAAAGATGTGCACCTTGACGCCGAAGTCCTTTTTCTCCAGGTCCCTTAGGTAGCTTTTTAAGCCATTGTAGGTAATTCTCTCCTTCCCGTTTGAAAGAGGCAGATTCTTAATGTCATTGTCTCCGAACTCGCGGTAAAAAATACAGTAATTAAAATATTCTATTCCCGTACTCTGTCCTGCCTGCTCTTCATCCTCGGTTGACCTTCCTTTTCTTGCACAGAAGCCACAGGTCATGTATCTGTATCCGTTCTTCACATCGCAGGAATCCAGCTTCCACTCCACCAGAGAGTGAATGGTGGTACTGCCATCCGGCGTAGCAAAAAGCTTCTCCACCGGCTGCTTCTCATCCAGCGTGCAGTTAGGAATCATGGTCTGCAAAAGCAGAAGCATAAGCACACTCTTACCACCACCGTTTGCTAAGTCATATATGGTGTTTTTGCAGGAAAAACGCATAAGAAAGTCATCATAAAACTGGGTGCCGAAATTGTATTTTACATTGTTCACCCTGATTCTGTTAATCTGTGGCATTTCCACCCTCCTTATCCGCCTTCTGCGTCAGTATCTCATATAATCTGCCGCGGTTCTGGCTGTAATAATTCTCCGCCATGGCCTTGAAACGGTCTGTCGGATAATATTTGCCCTGATTTTCTATAAATAATCCCTGACTTACAAGGAAATTAAAAGTCAGCTTCACATATCCCGTCTTGGAATTGCGGGCTGCGCGCTGCCCCTGCAAATCCTCTGTGCTTACCACCGCCAACTCATCCCACAAAAGAGCCAGAACCTTGAAGCTGTTCTCCTCAACCTCATCCAGTACAAGTCCCTCAGAGCGGTCAATCACATTGGCAAGTGAATTATCCACTGCCTTAATAATTTCCTCCACTCTGACAAACTCGGCAAAGGTATAGCTTCCCGAAGTCTTATAAAACTCCGTCATAATATTGTATATGATAAGATAGCACAGAAAAAGCTCCTTATTAACCTTCACTCCTATGGCCCGTCGAAGCTCCTCATTGGTAAATCCAAAGCTTCTGTTGTTCTCGCCGGCGCTGACAAACAGGGCATTATTGTACTCATACAGCTCAAGGTCAAATTTCTTAAGAATAAGCCTTAGCAGGTCATACACCTGGGAATTTGATGAGTACTCCTCATACAATGCCACATTTGCTCCCTTTGCGCTGACCTCCTCACCACGAAGCAGCGTAGCTGCCAGCTCCAATGCTTTCTCTAAATTGCGTTCCTCCATGGGTCATGTCCTTTCTATCTATTTCATCCATCTATGACTTCACTGTTATAAAATGTATATTGGTAACCTCAGATTCTCCGTCGGCTCCATTTTCCGTCACCAGGCGCTCCTCCTGACCGCCTGCAAGCTCCAGCACGAAATGAAGTCCCAGATATGATGCAAATTCCGGCTTGTCCGCACACTCCCGGATTATCTCGTCAAGGAAAGTCTCCATGCCTTGTCTGTCCGCTTCAAATACATATTCCTTCTTCTGGCAAAGATGTATCAGAAATGAATAATAATCACTGTTGGCAAAAAGCGCCTCGCCCAAAATTCCCCGGGCATATTCATTAAATCGTCGCAAATCAAAACTGCTCTCCCTCATAAGCAGGGAAAACATAAGCCTCAGAAGTGTGGCATAATTGTCCCTTATCCTTGCATCCTCTATCTCATCCGCAAAGACAATCTCATCCGCCTTGGTATCCGAAATAAGCTCCACACGTTCCTCTTTCTCAGGACGGCAGGTAATTATATCCTCTAACCTGTTAAGGGAAAAGGTCTTATTAAGCTTAATTCCCACCACCGGGCGCACAAGGGCTTCAAGGAGCCTTATGTCGTCCGTGCGCATTGCCGTTTCAAGGGCATTGCGGAAATCAAAGCTCGGACGCAGCCTGCTTAATTTCGCCTTTTTTATCATCTCATCAGCCATAATGCCAAGCTGTGTGCAGGCAGTAAGCAGTCTTAAGTGATTGTTCATGGCAATCTTGAGCTCTGTGTCGAGATGATATATCTCCCCTGCTATTGCAAGGTACGCGTTCATATCTCCACCTGCCCTGTCACTCTCAGCCTTGCGCTGTGCCCCGGCAATCAGCTCCGAATTCTTGACAAAGAGCTTCTGCTCCTCATCAAACCATCGGATTCCCGTCTGAAAAAACTCCTCATAGGCTTCAAGCCCCGCAAAGACATCCGCCGACAACAGTGCCATGACCTGATTTTTCTTAAGCCACAGGCGGTCAACCTCCTGATTGATTCGCCGTACAACCTCGGTTCCGCCCTTGAAGTCCTTAGACTGTATCATTTTCTCAAGGAGAAGTTGTTCCACGCTTATGCGGCTCTCGTCCCGAATCTCCTTGGTGTCAAGGTAGAATTCTATGCCCTCGGCGCTTATTGAATACCACACCGTTCCATTATCAATCCGGCTCTCCAAAAGCTTAATCCTGGATATTTTTTTCTTCTTGTCCACCGGGTCAAAATAATGAAACACAAAGGGCTTTCCGTCATTTTTTAATTTATCGAATATATAATCAACAAGAATGCTCATGTCCCCCGGTGGCGGATTCAAATTAAAATCCCTTCGTATACAGCCGCTCATAAACGCCGCATACTCCGAATAGGTGACATCCCGCTCCTTAAAGTTGTTTTCCTCAATAAAAAAGCGTAATACTGCCATAAGAATATAACCCATATCCAGGCAGTCATACAGTCCCTCCTTATACCATGAAAAGGACACCTCCGACAGCTTGAAAAACGGGTAATACTTCTTAAGATTCAGCATACGCTCTCTGTGGTCTGAAATTATATCGTTTACTAAAATATGCTCCTGTGGCATGTTGACCTCACAAGGGTTAATCCCTACAACAGTGTGCGCCCCTCAAGGGCTCGCAGCAGGGTAACCTCATCAATGTTCTCTAAATCACCGCCCACCGGAACTCCGCTGGCAATACGGCTCACCTTTATTCCGGTAGGCTTAACCAGCTTACTGATGTACATAGCCGTAGTCTCTCCCTCAAGGCTTGAGTTGGTTGCAATAATCACCTCATCCACATCCTGCTCTAAGCGCTTCATCAGCTCCTTAAGCTTAATATCGTTAGGTCCGATTCCCAACATCGGTGAGATTGCGCCGTGAAGGACATGGTAAACTCCATCATACTTCTGGGTCTTTTCGTATGCCGCCATATCTCTGGTGTTCTCCACCACCATAATAACACGGTGGTTGCGGTTCTCATTCCGGCATATAGGGCAAAGCTCCTCGTCCGTAAGGGTATAGCAGCAACTGCAGTACCTCACATTGGTCTTGGCACTAACAATGGCCTCCGACAGGCTCTCCACCTGTTCCTTTGGCATACCTATAATGTGAAATGCAAGCCTCTGTGCAGACTTAGCCCCTATACCCGGAAGACGTGACAATTCCTCTATCAGCTTGTTAATCTGACTTCCGTAATACTCCATTAGAATGGAAAGCCTCCTCCAAGACCGCCTAAGCCGCCTGTAATCTTAGCCATGGACTCCTGTGAAAGCTCCTCAATCTGTCTTAAAGCTTCATTGGTGGCAGCCATAATCATGTCCTCAAGCATCTCAATGTCATCCGTGTCAACTGCCTCAGGGTCAATGTGAACCTTGGTCACTTCCTTTTTGCCGGACACGGTAACCGATACCGCACCGCCGCCTGCGGATGCAGTAATCTCCTTCTCCTCAAGCTCCTTGGTAGTCTCCTCCATCTGGCGCTGCATTCTCTGCGCCTGCTTCATAAGGTTGTTCATGTTGCCGGGCATTGCGCCGCCCGGAAAGCCTCCTCTTTTTGCCATTCTGTTATGTCTCCTTTTTATTAAAATTCTTCCTCTTCAATTGCTATCCTGCAAAGGTCCTCCAGTGTGTCATAATCCTCGGAAGGGTTTGAATTCCTGTCTGCCAGTATGACCTCAATCTCCATGTCAAGCCCCGTCTTCTCGGCAATCACTGACTTAATCGTAGTTATATTCTCGGGGGTATTGACCATGGAATAGTAAGTGCCGTTATCATATATAAGCTGGAGCTTATTACCTCCGCCATTGGCTTTGGTGGTGTAACGCTCAAGAATCGGTTTGAGCGACAATGACAATCCATTACAGATAGTACGCCAGTTCTTAATAACCTCGACAATATCCTCCGAACGTGCAGGCTTAGCTTTTCTGGCTACCTTAGCGTTATCTCCGTCAGGACTGTTTCTGTCAGGTGCTGGTGTGCCATTTCCTGTGCCCGTATACGCCCCCGACACTGCCGCTCTTGCAGCCGCCTCAAGCCCTGTCTCCATCTGCCTCTCAAGTACCTTGATGCGGTCCAATAAAGAGTCCATGTTGTTCTCCATAGCCGGTCTGGTAAGCTTTACAAGGGCCACTTCAACCATCACCCGCTTCTGACTTGAGCCCCTAAGCTGTCCTGACAGCTCGGAAAACACGCGGATATACCGCATGATTCCGTTCATATCCGTAAGTGCGGCATCTTCCTTGAGCAGCCTCATATTCTCCTCAGACAATTCAAGTACCTGTGAGGCATCCGTCGTCGAATTAACCAGCATGAGATTGCGCAGGTACCATGTAAAATCCGATACAAACTGGGCAAGGTCCCTTCCGTCAGTGATAATCTGCTCAAGCTTATATATCAATCCTATGCTGTCGCCTTCAATAATCTTCCTGTAAAATTCGGAAAACACTTCCGTGTCAACCGCTCCCAGAACATCAAGAACATTCTCGTACTTTAGAGTCTGTCCCATGTAAAAGGCAAGGCACTGGTCAAGCAGGCTTAACGCATCTCGCATGGAACCGTCCGCGGCCTTAGCCACATATCTGAGTGCCCGCTCCTCAGCCTCAATATTCTCTGCTTTCATAAGCTCTGCAAGTCTGTCACTGATTGTATCAATGGAAATACGCTTAAAATCGTATCGCTGGCACCTTGAAAGAATGGTAATGGGAATCTTGTGCACCTCAGTAGTTGCAAGAATGAAAATGACGTAGGCTGGTGGTTCCTCCAGTGTCTTTAAAAGTGCATTGAACGCACCGATGGACAGCATATGAACCTCGTCGATTATATATACCTTAAATCGTCCCTCGGTAGGTGAGTATGCAACCTCCTCCTTAATCTCACGGATGTTATCCACGCCGTTGTTGGAGGCAGCATCAATTTCTATCACATTCATGCTGGCCCCGGATGCCACCGCCTTACACACCCTGCATTCACCGCAGGGACTGCCGTCCACGGGATGCTCACAGTTGACTGCCTTTGCAAAAATCTTGGCGACCGAGGTCTTACCTGTTCCTCTTGTACCGCAGAACAGATAGGCATGGCCTATGCGGTCAGCCTTAATCTGGTTCTTAAGTGTTGTAACAATGTGGTCCTGTCCCTTTACCTCATCAAAGGTTGACGGTCTCCACTTTCTGTATAAAGCTGTATATGACATAATAATTTAATCTCCGAAGCTTATACCAAGCATCTTGGCTTCCTTGATAATCGAAGCCTCCGGATCAACCATCTTGAGCTTTCCTGCCACATCCGCAAGAGGCACCTTGACAATCTCTCCGTTCTTAATTCCCACCATGAATCCGTATTCCTTATTAAGGATAAGATTTGCAGCCGCTGCTCCAAGTCTCGAAGCAAGCACCCTGTCATAAGGGCACGGGCTTCCTCCTCTCTGTGTATGTCCCGGAACGGTAATACGGACTTCCTGTCCCGTAAGCTCCTGAATCTCGCTTCCAATCTTATATGAAACCGACGGATACGGGTTATCCTTAAGCTTCTCCTTAAGCTCCTTCTTAGGAAGTGCTGCATCCTCCTTGGAAATTGCTCCCTCAGCGACAGCCAGAATCGAGAAATTCTTACCCGCCTTGGTTCTTCTGTTCAGTGCCGACACAACGGACTTGATATCATAAGGAATCTCCGGTATAAGAATGATATCCGCACCGCCTGCAATACCTGCATGGAGCGTAAGCCAGCCTACCTTATGGCCCATAACCTCCACGATAAATACTCTTCCGTGGGAGGAAGCGGTGGTATGGATACAGTCGATTGCATTGGTGGCAATATTCACCGCACTCTGGAAACCGAAGGTCATATCCGTTCCCCAGAGGTCATTGTCTATGGTCTTAGGAAGCGTTACAATATTAAGCCCCTCTTCTCTCAAAAGATTAGCTGTCTTATGTGTGCCGTTGCCTCCAAGAACAACAAGGCAGTCTAATTTAAGAGACTTGTAATTCTTCTTCATCTCCTCAACCTTATCAAGACCGTTGGCATCCGGTACTCTCATAAGCTTGAAAGGCTGGCGCGAGCTTCCTATAATGGTGCCGCCCTCCGTAAGAATTCCCGAGAAATCGCTCTTCTTCATAACACGGAAATCACCGTATATCAAGCCCTTATAGCCTTCCTCAAAGCCAATAATCTCAACATCATCCACTGCCCTGTAAAGTGACTTAGCCACACCTCTCATGGCCGCATTAAGCGCCTGACAGTCACCGCCGCTTGTAAGCATACCAACCTTCAACATACGCATACCATCCTTTCATTTGTCAAGGACTACCTTGTTTGTCAGTCCGATATATAGTAAATAATAAAACTGTTACCATTATATATTATTTTATTCAAAAATGGAAGAGGAAACACGCGCAGGCGCATCGCATCTACTTACATTATATATTTATGAAAGTCGATTGCTCCGCACTTCCGTGCTCCCGCAATC
>CAMAKT010000012.1 GCA_945836135.1 uncultured Clostridia bacterium
CTTTTTTCCGTCAGGTCATCGTCTATTTTCTTATCATTCTCAAAGGCATCCATAAGAAGCTGTACCGCCATGCTTCTTGCCTTTTTCCTCTTCTCCTCAACGAGATCCTCCCCAAGATTAAGTTCACTGCCCTTGATGCTCACGTCCTCCCCCTGAGCCTTTTGTGACTTATCATCAGATGTCTTCTTTACGGTGTCCGTACTGTATGCTGTATCCTTTGAAACCATATTATTATCAATTCTCATCTTCCATATTCCTCCCTAATCGAAAAGCCGATATACTATATCAAATATATCGGCTTTTACAGATGCATTATTTAGTTTCGGATGCTGTATTTTCTTCCTGTACCTCTTCCGGTACTTCTTTCTGCATTTCTTCTTCCTGTATGTCTTTCTGTGCTTCTTCTCCCTGCAGTTCTTCTTTAAATTCCTGCTGAGGTTCTTCCTGCGGCTCTTCCTTAATGCCCTTGACCTCATTATAGATATCCATAAATTCCTTGCCGGTAATTGTCTCCTTTTCAATAAGGAAATCTGCTACCTTGTCAAGAACCTCCCTGTTCTCGGCAAGCATCTGCTTAACCTTGGAATATGCATCCTTAAGCACCAGCTTGACTTCATCGTCAACCTCCGCTGCAGTACGGTCGGAACAGTTGAGTACCGTTCTTCCGTCCAGGTACTGATTCTCAACCGTCTCAAGCCCCATAAGGCCGAATTTGTCGCTCATTCCGTAAAGGGTAATCATATTGCGCACAAGCTTGGTAGCACGCTCAATATCATTGGATGCCCCCGTTGTGACGGAATTGAATACCACCTCCTCCGCAGCGCGTCCGCCAAGCAGAGTATATACTCTTGTCATCAGTTCTTCCTTGCTCATGAGGTATTTCTCTTCCTCAGGCACCTGCATGGTGTAACCGAGGGAGCCCATCGTTCTCGGAACAATTGTAATCTTCTGAACCGGCTCGGAATTCTTGCTGAGAGCTGTTACCAGTGCATGACCGACCTCATGATAAGCTACGATTTTCTTCTCCTGCGGGCTTAAAAGTCTGTCTTTCTTCTCCTTACCTGCAATAACAACCTCAACCGACTCGAACAAATCCTTCTGGCTTACCACATTGCGTCCGCTCTTGACCGCATTGATGGCAGCCTCGTTAATCATATTGGCAAGGTCTGAACCCACTGCACCGGCAGTTGCAAGAGCAATAGCCTCCAAATCCACCGTCTCATCCATAAGCACATCCTTGGAATGCACCTTGAGAATATTCACACGTCCCTTAAGGTCCGGCTTATCCACAATGATTCTTCTGTCAAAACGTCCCGGACGAAGCAGAGCCTTATCCAACACATCCGGCCTATTGGTGGCTGCAAGTATAACAAGTCCCTTAGAGCTATCGAAGCCATCCATCTCGGAAAGAAGCTGATTGAGAGTCTGCTCTCTCTCGTCGTTTCCTCCGCCGTAACGGCTGTCACGGCTCTTACCTATGGCATCAATCTCATCAATAAAAATAATACACGGAGCAGACTGCTGCGCCTGCTTAAATAAATCCCTCACTCTTGATGCGCCGACACCCACAAACATCTCCACAAAATCAGAACCGGATAATGAAAAGAACGGAACTCCCGCTTCACCCGCCACCGCCTTGGCAAGCAGTGTCTTACCTGTTCCCGGAGGTCCCACTAACAGGGCACCCTTAGGTAGCTTGGCGCCAATCTTGGTGTATTTAGTCGGATTATGGAGAAAATCAACAATCTCCGTAAGCGACTCCTTCGCCTCATCCTGTCCGGCAACATCCTTGAAGGTAACACCCGTCGCTTTCTCCATGCCGTACATCTTGGCGTTGCTCTTGCCTACGCCCATCATTCCACCGCCGCCGGACATACGTCTGAATACAAAGCTGAACAGAAAATATATGAGTATCCACGGCACAATGTACACAAGAATGAAATCGAGAATTGACGAACTCTGGTCCTGTATCTCCACGTGATATTCGATATTATTATCCTTCAGGTACCGGACTACTTCCTCATCATACATATAGCCTGTAAAGTAAGTGAGATTAAGACCTTCTATAGGCTGTGTCTTAGGCGTAATTTCAATTACATCCTGGTTATATACAACCTCCGCCACATTGCCGCTCTCAAGCATCTTAAGGAAATCCGAATAACTTATCTCCTGACTGGTGCTGTTATTGAGGAAATTATTCACACAGCTTATTCCCAGCACGGTAATCACTCCCGCTATCAGAAGAATAAGCAGGGTCTGGTTAAAACGGTTACCCTTATTACCGTCCTTGTTATTATTGTTGTTATTTTGATTTTGATTATGATTGTTTTTCTCGTCCACGAAATAGTCTCCCAATATAAGTTTATGCACAGTTATTAATGAAACCGGGCATTTTTGATTATAATACCATTATTTCCCTCCATAAATCAATACAGTTATTGTGAAAAAACTGTTAAATAATTTTCCATACCTGCACTCTTTCACACTTATTATTTGCAATTTTTCTTTTTTTTAAAACCCTCATTGAATTTACACCGCACATTTTATATAATGGTAAATATAATTTTATGAAATGAGGTTTACCTATGAAAAATACAGGTTTTGACAATGATGCTTATGTCAAAATGCAGTCCGAAAAAATATCCGAAAGAATCGCCCAGTTCGGCGGCAAGCTCTATCTTGAATTCGGCGGCAAGCTCTTTGATGATTTCCACGCTTCCCGGGTACTTCCCGGCTTTAAACCGGACAGCAAGATTGTTATGCTCTCCAAGCTCAAGGATAAGGCTGAGATTGTGATTGCAATCAATTCAAGTGATGTTGAGAACAATAAGGTCCGCGCCGACCTCGGCATCACCTATGATATGGATGTACTGCGTCTGATTGATGCATTTCACGATTATGGTCTTTATGTAGGCAGTGTAGTCCTAACGCGTTTTAACAACCAGCCAAGTGTTGTTGCATACCAGAAGAAGCTTGAATCTCTTGGCATCCGGGTATACCGCCACTATTCGATTGAAGGTTACCCTTCCAACATCCCGTATATTGTTAGCGATGAGGGATACGGTAGGAACGAATATATCGAGACAACGCGTTCGCTCATAGTTGTCACTGCTCCGGGACCGGGAAGCGGCAAGATGGCGACCTGTCTTTCCCAGCTCTATCATGACAACAAGCGTGGAATTTCCTCCGGCTATGCCAAGTTCGAGACCTTCCCAATATGGAATATCCCGCTTGAGCATCCGGTTAATCTGGCATATGAGGCTGCAACAGCCGACTTAAACGATGTCAATATGATTGACTCATTCCATCTGGCAGCCTATGGAGAATCCACTGTCAACTACAACCGTGATATTGAGATTTTCCCTGTGCTTAACACGATGTTCGAGCGCATTCTCGGAAGCTCACCATACAAGTCCCCGACTGACATGGGTGTCAATATGGCAGGTTTCTGTATTGTGGACAATGATGCTGTGTGCGCAGCTGCCAAGGAAGAGATCCTGCGCCGTTACCATAATCTTCTGTGCCAGAAACGCCAGGGTACCATCGGCAACGATCCAATATATAAGCTTGAGCTTCTTATGGACAAGGCTAAGATTACTCCTGCTGACCGTCCAATCGTTCCGGCTGCTCTCAAGCTTGCTGCGGATACAGGTAAGCCTGCAGCAGCCATATCCCTTGCGGACGGCACCGTCATAACCGGCAAGACAGGCAAGCTTCTCGGCGCCTCCTCGGCAATGCTTTTGAATGCCCTTAAGGAGCTGGCCGGAATTCCTGACGAACTTGATTTGATATCACCTACTGTAATTGAGCCTATTCAGAAGCTCAAGGTAGAGCATTTAGGCAACCATAATCCTCTTCTCCACACGGACGAAGTCTTAATTGCACTGTCCATATGTGCCGCAGACAATGAGAATGCTCGCCGCGCTATCGACAAATTACCCGAACTTTCAGGCTGCGATGTACACTCAACGGTAATCCTCTCTTCCGTGGACCGCGACATATTCCGTAAGCTCGGAATTAACCTCACCTGTGAACCGGAATACCAGAGTAACAAGCTGTACCATCGATAAAACATTTGCAAACGCTGATTAATTTACCATGGGATGAATTAATCGGCGTTTTTTCTTAATAATATTATGTAACATAATAAAATAAACAAATAAAATTAAGCAAAAAAATATTTCCATTCTGAACTTTTTTGTAGTAAAATAAGAACATTGTTTTTATTTTTTCAAGTTAGCTATAACATAAATCAATCATTTGAACAGTTCAGGAGGTTCGTCATGGTAAAGTACGTTTTTGTAACAGGCGGCGTTGTATCCGGTCTTGGTAAAGGCATCACCGCTGCATCCTTGGGACGTCTGCTCAAGGCAAGAGGCTATTCGGTAACAATGCAGAAGTTTGACCCTTATATTAATATAGACCCGGGAACCATGAACCCGATTCAGCACGGAGAAGTATTCGTAACAGACGATGGTGCGGAGACAGATCTGGACCTCGGTCACTATGAGCGTTTTATCGACGAGAGTCTCGGCAAGAATTCCAATGTAACCTCCGGTAAGGTATACTGGTCAGTGCTCTCCAAGGAACGCCGCGGTGATTTCGGCGGAGGCACCGTACAGGTAATTCCTCACATCACCAACGAAATCAAGAGCCGCCTTTTCCGTGACTATACTCCGGATGAGACTAAGATTGCCATTGTTGAAATCGGCGGAACCGTAGGCGATATCGAGAGCCAGCCTTTCCTCGAAGCACTTCGCCAGTTCCAGCATGAAGTCGGTAAGGAAAACGCAATTTTCCTTCATGTAACACTTATTCCTTATCTTAAGTCCTCAGGCGAGATGAAGACCAAGCCTACCCAGGCAAGTGTTAAGGAGCTTCAGGGTATGGGCATACAGCCTGACATCATCGTATGCCGTTCCGAGCATCCGGTTGACAGAAGCATCAAAGAGAAGATTGCTCTGTTCTGTAATGTTCCGAGCTCCCATGTTCTCCAGAACCTGGATGTAGAATACCTGTATGAGGCCCCTCTTGCAATGGAAGAAGAGAAGCTTGCTCAGGTTGCCTGCGAATGTCTTGGTCTGCCTTGTCCTGAGCCGGACCTTACAGACTGGTGTGCAATGTGTGACGCCCTCAAGCATCCTAACGGCGAGGTATCCGTGGCCCTGGTGGGAAAATATATCCAGCTGCATGATGCTTATATCAGCGTTGTAGAAGCATTGAAGCATGGCGCAATTGCCAACGGTGTCACCGTCAACATCAAATGGGTTGACTCCGAACAGGTAACAGAGGAGAATGCCGCCGAGATGCTTGGCGACGTATCCGGCATACTTGTTCCGGGCGGCTTTGGTGACAGAGGTATCGAAGGTAAAGTTCAGGCAATCCGCTATGCAAGAGAAAACAAGATTCCATTCCTTGGTCTGTGCCTTGGAATGCAGCTTACAATAGTTGAATTTGCAAGAGATGTAATTGGCTACCATGATGCACACAGTGTTGAGTTTCTTCCCGGAACCACCCATCCGGTCATCCATCTTATGCCTGACCAGGAGGGAATTGACGACATCGGCGGTACATTAAGACTGGGTTCCTACCCTTGTGTTCTCGACGAAAGCTCCAAGGCCTACGCGCTGTACGGCAATAAGGAAATTTGTGAGAGACACCGCCACAGATACGAGGTCAACAACGACTACCGCAATGTTCTCACCGAGAATGGTATGATGTTATCAGGAATGTCTCCTGACGGAAGAATCGTGGAGATGGTGGAACTTCCTGACCACCCATGGTTCATCGGAACCCAGGCACATCCTGAATTCAAATCCCGTCCTAACAGACCACACCCATTATTCCGCGGCTTCATAGAAGCAGCACTTAATGCGGCAGAGGTTATACGTTAAAAAATACTGAAATTCCCTATAAAGCAAAAAGAGTGACTGATTTTCAGCCACTCTTTTTGCTAATTGCTTATCGTTCACATATAAACATGCCAGTTGATATGTGTATATAAAATACTCCCTCTTTATCGATTCTGTCCTGAATCCCCTTTATTCGATGGCACTCACTCCGTCACATTTTGCAATTGTATCGATTGAGCCGTCGTCATTGTAGTGGAATTCCGCAACACAAACAGAACGATGGAACAAGCTGCCGCCCGGAAGTTCTCCCGTGTGGTAGAACAGATAGGAATGTCCCTTAAAGTCCGCAATACCAGGATGATTTGTGAAGGTTCCACCCTCCTCGGTCATCAGTACTCCTCCGTAAACCCAAGGACCCGTTGGAGATGTGGATGTGGAATATGCAAGATGCTCATCCCTCTTGCCCTCCCCAAATGCAGCATAAACCATATAGTAGATACCATTTCTTTTATAGAACCAAGGTCCCTCTGCATATGTAGTCCCGGTGGTATGGCTTCCCTTCGCAAAGGACTCCTCCGTCATAGGTATTTTAACAACTCCCACCTTTTCGTCATAGGAAATCATATCCTCGTTCAGGAGAACATATCTAAGCTCCGGATTTCCAAAATAAAGGTACGCCTGTCCATCATCATCAATGAAAACCGTAGGGTCTATGTCATTCCAGTCTCCCTCATCCACAAGTGGATGCCCCAGATCCTTGAAAGGACCCACAGGGCTGTCCGATACACCCACTGCAATAGCCATCCCGCCATTTTTCTTATGTACAGGACAGTAAAGATAGAATTTACCGTTACGCTCTATGCACTGTGGTGCCCATGCCCTGTCATCTGCCCAGCTTATGTCATCCAGCGAGAATATCTCCCCGTGGTCGGTCCAATTCACCATGTCCACGGTGGAATAGCAATGCCAGTTGAACATTGTATAAAAATCATTAATCAGCTCATCCTCATCGTGTGTGGTATAAAGATACAGTGTATCACCATATACCATTGGTGCAGGATCAGCCGTATAAATTGAACTTATAATGGGATTTTTACCAAATCCTGTTTTTACAGCCGCAGCTTCAGCGGTGCTTTCCGTACCGGATATTATATCTTTCTTGTCTTCCATATTGTCCTCCATTCCGCCGACGTTCTTCTCATCAGTTGAGTCGCCTGCTATATAATAATCAAAATCAACATACCCTCCCGGCTCCCGGGTTGCATAATTAAACAACCAAGTTCTTGTCCCCATGAAGGTGGTAGCGGTTGAAAAGCCTAAAGACTGCTTTTCACCAATCAGAGTGAAATTCTCACCGTCATAGCTGTAGTAAAAGGCTGCTTTATCTGAGGTTCCATTTTTAAACTCATAATCAATCCGTAAATACACATCCTGTCCCGGCTCAAGGGCAGAATCTGCGACTTCGTTTGGCTGTTCAAAGGCTGTCTTAAAGTCTGCAGCCGCCTGAAATATGTATCTGTTTCCGGCATCATCACACATAACACCCACCATCGCGTATTTATCAGCAACAGAACATATTCCCGCATAATCTCCCGGTTTCATATTATCCGTATTAAGCTTTACCTCTGACCGGAATTTCGGTGCAAATGTTCTCTGGGTAAGGCTGTTGTGTGCATAATACACGTTGTCCACAGTGATATCCGTTGTAAGACGCAGATACCCCGGTCTCTCAGTCACAGACCAGAATTCGTTCTGCGGATTGTGATTCCACTGCCATACAAGCTTAAGTTCTTCGCCTTCGTCATAGTCAAAGTCATCACTATCAACAATATAGCTTCCGGCTTCATCTTCCTTCAGATTAATCTTCAATTGGGATATATACTCGTTGGCAACAAGCCTGCCTTCAACATCATATGTACCCATCATCGGCCAGTCATCCTCCCAGTTGACGGCAATGATTGATGGTGAACGTCCTATACCCCCTCTGTCCTGAAAAAGGAATGCGTACCAGTCGCCATTAACGGTGTCCACAATACCGCCCTGGGCAAGTCCTGCCGCAGAACCGCCAAGACCCTTCTGATATACTACCTTCTCTTCCCATTCCCCACTGTTAAGGTCCCTGCTTCTGTAGCAGAGCTGTGTTCTCATCCACCTGTCGGTCGGAGAAGCTATTATAAAGATGTAATAATAGTCCCCAATCCTGTATGCATGAGCTCCTTCCCACAATCCCCAGCCATCCGCTGTAAAGAGAGTTCTTGACGCATCCGGAGTAAGAATCTCTCCATTTTCCGAAAGCTTAAGTTCCGTCATTCTGCAGGTACCGCCGGAGGCAGAGATTACATAGAGTCTTTCGTCCTCAAAAAGCAGTGCCGGGTCATGAAAACCTTTACTTGTATGATATTTCTTCCACTCCCCATTCTCGATATCATCCGTAGTATAGATGTAAAAACCATGATTGTTGCTGGTAAAGCATACATAGTAGAGCCCGTCAGCGTCATTATATTTTAATGACGCCGCCCATGAGCCCCTGGAATACATGTCCTGCCCATTTTCCAGATTAGTAATATCATCATCCTCAAAGGTGTCATACACATAATTCACAATCCGCCAGTTCACAAGATCTGTTGATTTCATTATGGGAACACCGGGACAGAGGTTCATTGTGGTGCTGACCATGTAATAAGTATCATCCATTCTGATCATGTCAAGGTCAGGAACGTCAGAATATATGGTCGGATAGCGTGTAATAACACAGTCATCCTGCGCTTCGGCGACAGCTTCTGAATCCGCTTCTGTAGTGGTTTCGACATTGGCGTCCGTGACAGTCCCAGCAGTAGTTTCCGCGGTGGTTTTAACTGTGGCGTCTGTGACAGCTTCCGTAGTTTCAGTAGCGGCTTCCCCATTATCAACTGTCTCCTCCGGCTGTGTTGTCTCCTCCACGCCCACTCCCGCCTGTCTGCAGCCCGACAGCATCAGTATCGCTGCAATCAGGCAAGCTACCCTTTGCAGACCTCTTTTAGAAAAAATAATTCTGTGATTCATCTTAATCCCCATTCTATTAATTTTATTCATAATAAAGATTCAGGTAAATCCTATGAGGCGAAGAAAACCTGCAGTGCATGGAATAGGTGAAGCTGCCATGCCTTCATATCATGTACCCCTCCCGGAATAATGTACATGTCATAATTGCTTCCTTCTACCAGAAAATTACTTTCCTTAACTGCCCTTGTCATAATGTCAATATGCTCAGCATAAGCAATGTCCTTATCACCATTGGCACAGAACATATATTTAAGCGAATGGCCCTTCTCATAGCCCTTAATAAGAGTTTCTTTAATTCTTTTGACCTCCTTGTCATGGTCACCGAAAGGTCCGCAGCAGCCGGAAAATGGTCCATACCATGCAAAAATATCATAATTATTATAAAAGCCTGCCCTGTAGGTGGTCATTGAGCCAAGGGAAAGTCCAGCAATTGCCCTATGCTCACGATTAGCTACGAGATTCTTCTCTGATACATCCTGACCGCAGTAGGAGGAATAATGCTTCTCCACCTGTGGAATAAGGTCCCGTCTAAGCTCCGTATGAAAGTGCTCGGTAATATACTCCGCATCCTCATTAACATTTCCCTTACGGTAATATGTAGGTGTGACTATGATACATGGCTTGCAAATTCCCTTCTCAATCATATTGTCAAGGATATCCACGGTGTCAGGAAACATCTTAAACCACCAGTCTTCGCTCACCCCGCCGCCATGAAGAAGATACAATACATTATATTGCTTCTCTGTGGAATAGCCGTATGGCAGGTAAACCCATGCTCCCTTCCTTAAAGGTTCATTGTTCTCATCATAAGTGTTGGTATCATACTCAAAACGCTCCACAGTCCCCTGATTTTTTGCCTTCACAAGATATTCTCCCGGCATCTCATATATATATTTCATTGTTAAATCCCCCTTTGCCACACACTAAATAATTTCCACTTCAATTTCCACCGAGGCAAATTCCTCTTTCAAATCCTTCTCTTCAACCACATCAAGCATTGGACAGCCATCCACATCGAAGTGTACCCTTCTTATTCCGCTGCTTCGCACTCCTTCAGCTCCCGGTCTGGCATGATAGGTGTTCCATACAAGGCCGTCCTCGTCAATTACATATGCATTATGCCCTGTTCCGTACTCGCCCTCAACGCTTCTCGCTGTCAGGATAGGGTAGTTGTTCTTGCGCCAGTTGCTTCTGTCTAACAAATCCTTTCCCTTCTCAATGACAAGGTAGCTCACAACATAGCTCTCATCCACTGCCGCACCTGAAAATGTGATAAACAGTCTGTCCCCCTCCATAAGCGCAAAAGGTCCCTCATCCACAAAGGTATGGTTATTATCCCAGCCGTAATCAGGCTTTGATAGAATAACCGGCTCCGTCGCCAGCTTCCATGGTTCCTCCGGATTAAGCTTGGCAATATAGAGCCATGCCCCCAAATCCTTTGGAAGAAATTGTCTCTGGGACCAGATTACGTAATACTCCCCCTCCCACTCAAAGCAGGTCATATCAAGGGATATGGTCTTTCCGGCCTCACAGAGCTCGCTGCCGTCCTTCTTTAAAATCTTCCTCGGGGCAGACCAGTCATCCCTGTTGGCAGGATTCCCACCTTCCTTGAGAGTCATTATATGGCTCTCCTCCGAAAAGAATTCTCCCGGTGTTGCTGCATGGAAAATATATAGTCTTCCGTTAATTTCATGAAATTCAGGTGCCCACAGAAGATTTCCTATACCTTCATAGGTAACTGAATCCAATAAAAGAATCTCCTCTGCATCCACAAGCCCTGAAAGCGTATCCGCTTCCCTTATGTACAGTGTATGGTTATTATCCGCATCATTCGTGGCAATGAAATAATATTTTCCGTTCCATCTTGCCACACACGGGTCAGCTCTGTTGTATGCTATAGGAAAAGCAAAATGCTCCTGATGAACTCTTCCCTTAACCTTCACATTTCCTTTGCGGGTAAAATCAATGCCAGAGGTATTCCAGTCCACCCTGCGCTCAAGGCTTGTCCCATCGCTGTAGGTGGTGACCGCTTTTATCTTTTCAATATCCTCACTGCATTGTGCTTTGACACCTTCCGGTAGTCTCACGCCGGTATTCTCCGGCGGCAGAAGCTTTTTCTTAAGGTACTCTGCTTCCTGCTCACTTATTGATATAATATTGCCCGGTATGCATCCGGCAATGTTCTCGATATCCTGATTATTATAATTCTCCTCAGCAACATTCTGTTCTGTCTGTTTGATTTGTTCATATAGTTCTTTGGCGGTTTCCTCCGGCACCTCGTCATAAATCACCAAATCCCTGCTTGTCCAGTAAAGCTGTACCGGCTCCTTCTCCTCGTCACCGTCACCCTCTATCCTGACTGCACTAATCAGGAATCCTCCGTCCGCAGTCCTTGTGATTACCGGATTCCTAAGGCTCTTAGGGTTCAGACTTCCGTCCTCATTCTCAGTAGCCCTTGCAAAGAGCACGCCGGAATTATGGTTGAGCGGAATGAACACTCCCTCCCCCTCCCTGAGTGCCAGATGCATGCTGTATGCCAGTCTCGGTCCGTAATACAGTGCTTCATCTGCACTTCTTGTGTAACACATAATCTGATACATAGTCATGTAACCTCCATAGTTTTTCCCCATTAGATGACTGTGAAACCGAGCAACTGTTCAGTGAACAATTTGAGTTTCTCAATCACCTATTCTTCCCAATATAAATGTATCAGATTATGCATGGCTTTACTTACTAGAAATTGCTGTATTTCTGGCTAGTAATTGCTATGTTTCCGTTATCTTTCAAGTGGCATTTATTTACATTATATACCAGGTGTGTTTGAGATATTATCCATTAGAGCTCACCCATGGCATGCAAAAAAGAGGCTGCCGGAAAAGAAATATTCTAACTGCCTCTTATTCGTTCTTTTATCACATATCACATTGAAATTATTTATCTCCCCATTTCTTAAGAGAAACGGCAAGAACAACACCGAACAAAGTAATCGCAATACCTATGAAGATTACAAATCCCGTGATAGCTGAAAAGCCGGACCAGGCTTGATTATTGATGTCCATAAATGGATTTCCGACTTCGTAATAACCTCCCGGCAGCTGATTAAGGGATTCCGAACTTCCAAAGATAAAGTTGTGCGCCATTACCCTCGCTAATATTCCAAACAATGTGAACACGAAACCTCCAACTGCAATATATACCCCATAGACCCATCCGAATTTCTTTATCAAACCAGTGATTAATTTTGGAAGATGTTCAACCCATTCCGGATAGGCACTGCCTTTTGGAATGTCTGCTGTATCCGTGGCAGTAGAATTATCTTCCATCGGATCTTCATCTGATAAGAGCCAGTCAATAGAAACATTAAGGACTTTTGCCAGAGCCGGCAGCTTTGTAATATCCGGATTAGATTCTGCCGTTTCCCATTTTGAGACAGACTGTCTGGATACCCCAAGTGCATCAGCAAGGTCAATCTGAGACATTCCGGCTTTCTTCCTGCTATAGATAATTTTTTCATTAAGTTTCATTACAATTTCACCTCCTTGCCTAAATCATATAAAAACAGCTGTTTACATAGCAACCAACAGGTTCTTTGCAATGTGTCAACTGCCGGTTGCATTTAAAATTACCATTCCATTTTCCGATGAAATGTATTCAATTATTCTTCCCTAATTCAGTATTATAGCACATCAGCTATACAGAAATTGTGCAAAAAACGGATTTGCAGGAAATCTGCAAATCCGTTCCGGTAAATGTATTCTTTTTATCAACCTGTCCTAGTAGCGTGTCTTCTTGGAAAAATAGAATACCGTCAGCAAATCGGATACAGCATTATAAATAAGCGCGATTCCGATAATTCTGAACAAGAGTGCTGCTGTGGCAAATGGATTAAGGAGAATAACAAGCCCGAACACCAGGCTCAGAATTGATATGAGCAGCATGGGTACATATCCATTCACCTTGACCTTCATCATATCCATTGCTTCCTGAAGCTTAACAATTCCACTGATAATAACAAGCACTCCCATAATGAATGGAATGATTGATATGATAAAGCCTGCTCCAAAATGGAGTACAGCCGCCAGTATAAGGTACATTATTCCCTTAATCATGCCACCGCTTGCAACAGTATCCTTCCTGGCGAAATAAGTCACAAGACTTACCACACCCATAACCGCAATCATAATAGCAAGAATATCAACAACGGTCACCAGGGCGGTTCCCGGTCTGAAAAACAGTATCAGACCAAGTACAAGGTAGACAATGGATGACAGCACCACATCTTTGCGAATCTTTTCAAATAAGTTCATAGTATCCCTCCTCATCCTTTTTTAATGGTTTATCGTAATTATACTATATATTTCCCTATACAGATATTATATTTTTATAAAATCTCTGTTTGCCACAGGATGACAGGTAAAATATATGAGCTGGGCTTCCTTGGCATACTTTTCAAGATAATCCATGGCATGACTCATACGTTGCTCATCATACTGCAGCAACACATCATCAAGCATAACAGGCAGCTTCTCCCCATCGTCCGTTATCAGCTCAGTCATGGCAAGCCTTAGGGCAAGGTAGGCCTGATCTGTGGTTCCGTTGCTTAAAAAACGCCAGTCATGGTAACTTCCCGTGCTCTGTTTTACCTGAATTGAGTATTCCTTATCCACCATAACCTTCTCATATTTTCCACCCGTAAGCCGTGACAAAATGTCGGCTGTGCGTTCATTGAGCATAGGGCCGAAGCTTCTGCTTATATCATCAACAGCCTCCTGCATATTTTTCTCTGCCAGAGCGATAGCATCATACAGTTCTTTTTTCTCGTCAAGCTCCTCTTTTAATTCGCTTATGCTCTTCTTAAGTTCCATGGGGTCATGCTTAGGTATCTTTATCAATGTGGCAAGAGCAAGAAGCTGTTCTCTTATATCTTCTATGCATCTTTCATTTTCCTGTGCCGCTGCCTCAACATCACTACTTGCCTCTTCGTCATCAGCTTCTTCGGTGCTGTCATACTCAAGACTACTTAGCGAGTAATCAAGCTCCTCTATCTGACCTTTCGCTTCCTCCACATCGCTTTGCAGCTTGTCAAATATAACCTGAATCGCCTTCTCTGGGTTATCTGAGTTTATCCCTTTAAGCTGCAGCTTACCGTTATAGGCAGCGCGTTCCTCCTTGAGACGATTATATTTCTCCCTAATCTGTTCAGGGTCCGCATCCAGAGTATACTGCTCGTACTGCTTTCTAAGCTTCTCAAGCTCCGTTAAAGCGTCTTCATACATCTTCCTGTTGATTCTTGCCTCATCATTTGATGCCGAGAGCTTTTCAAGCTCCTCTATATTCTCCACTTCGTAGCGGTCATATATACCGGATAGTTCGCTGCAGCACTCCATAAAGCTGTTATTGGTAAGCTTTTCATAATCGCAGTCCATATCAGGATACAGTCCCGCACCTCTTTCAAACAGTCTCTCTTTCTCCATCATCAGGCGATTCTCCCTGACAAGCCTCTCCTTGGTCAGCTTCGCGGCGTTATCGCGGCAGCTCTCAACAGCCCTTTCATGCTCCCTGCTCTGCTTAATATATGCTGCAATCAGAACCGCTCCCGCAATGCCTGAAATCGCTGTTCCTGCCAGCCAGAAAAAGGATGTCACAAAAGCGGCACCGACGCATACAAGTGCAAGGAGCATTAAAGCAGCACCAATATACATTTTCACCTTCGGCAGTTCTTTTAAGCCTTCGACAACTCTCTGTCCCTCCGACTCAGCCATTCTTGCGGCCTCGCACTCAGACAATGCAGGCTTGTAGGACGTGCTTATACGCTCATTAAGTATAATGAGTCTGTCTTTCTTATTCTCTAAAAGACGAGCTTTTTCCACATCAGCCTTATCTACAATCACATTCTCCGTCTTTGACTTTGCCGCAAGTTCATCCACCGTTCCCCGCTTGGCACTTACTGCTCTCCTAAGTTCGTCGGCTGTCCTCACATAATCGGCCACGGTGTCATAGCAGTAATTTCTGCCCTTAAAGGTTTCCTCCTGCGCCTTAAGTCTTTCGCCCTCTTCAAGCAATGCTGTAAGCTGCTCTTTCTGACCTGCAAGCTGAGTTCCTTTCTCCTCAAGCTGCCGTTTTTTCTCCTGAAGCTGCTTTTTTAATATAATATTCTTATATTTTTCACGCTGAGAGACTTTTTCCTCCAATTCAGTATTAAGCATGTTCCGCTTATGGGCATATTCGCTCTGTTTACTTATAAGTTCTTTAGTATATACCAGCTCCTCGTTAAGCTTGTATACCTCTCCCTCAAGCTCCGGCAGAATGCCTTTGCTACCACTTTTGGAGCGCAGCAGTTCCTTTGCCTTTGAAAGGCGTCCAAGAACAACCGACTGTGAAACATCCTCATCCATGGTTGTGACAAGATTAGAAAGCTTAACTGCTATATCCTCGTTAGTCTGTCCCCCACCTGCAAAACCGCCAAAACCGCTTATATATACGCTTTTTTCAAAGCTGGCGGCATCTATGCCGAAAAAACGCTGCCCTATCTCCTCGTCGCGTCCAAGAGGAATTTCATTGCCCGTATCTGCATCGTAGAGCTTAACCTCATCGGTCTTAATTGTCTTCTTAAACACTTTATGAATGCGGTATCTTCTGTTTTCATAGGTAAATTCAAGCTCGCCGCACATTGCCGAACCGTCCCATGGGGCATAGCGTTTGCGCAGACTCTTGCTGATATCCGTGCTCTTCTCCTGAGCTGTCTTCCCATAGAACATCATCTCTATAAAAGCCATAATTGTAGATTTGCCGGCTTCATTGTCACCATATATGATATTCATTCCATCTTTAAAGTCCAGGTGAAAATCCTTAAGTCCGCCAAAGCTTACAATGTTGATGCTGTCAATTTTCATTCACGCTAATCCTCCATTCCGAAGCGATTTATCGCGAGGAACGCGAGCCGAATCTCCAATTCGGCTCTGCGATATGAATTTGTGACGCTTCGGCACAAATTCGGGTATGTAAAATGAGCTATCGAGCTCATTTTACATACTGACCTCCCCATCAAAAGCCCTTATTCCCAACTCAAGAGCCTTTTTATACAGTCCGGCCCCTGCTTCGTCCCCTGCCTGCTCCTTCATACGAATATTGTCAAGCATCTTAGCCGTGTAGATTCCTTTGAGGCTGTTTTCCTTGGCAAGCGCCTCATAATCAATAAGAAGCGTTGTATTATCCTTAATTGTAATATAGTAAAGTTGCATGGCAAGTCTTGCCGAAAGCTCCTCCACTGAAATAAAGTTGCGCTGTTCCAGTGCCCCCTCAAGAGTAAGCTTATAAAGATTATTTTCAATTCGGTTGTCTGACTCAACTGCCACAGTGATATCGTCCTTCACCGTATCCTCCAGTGCCTTCTCAATCCTGTCAAACAGTTCCTGTCTGCTGTCCGTTCCCGTCACATCCACATTCACATGATAATACCTGCGCATGGATAGACTGACATACTCCATGATAAGTTCATTGCGCGCCAGAAGCTTTTTGGATATTTCGCCTGTGTAGAACCCTTTAATTCCATCCTCGTCAAAGCCCTGTCCTTCGGGCGTTCCCGGATATGCAAAAAAAGTATTTCCTATCCTGTTTATCTCTGTCTGCTTATGGACATGGCCAAGCGCAAGATAATCGAAACCGCTCTTATCAATATCCGCATCGGTGATGGGATTATATGTGCTGCTGCCGTTTTTGCCCACAAGCTGTCCATGTACTATACCCAAATTAATAAGCTCATCCTTCGGCATTCTTACACCCATCATAAACCTGCTCTCCGAAAAGCTGCTCTCAAAGCCGCAGCCCCATATACGATAGCCCTTGTCCGGTCGCTCTATTATCCGTGGCTTGGCATTGAATATTACAACATTTTCACTCCACCCCTCCCTGCTGTAAGGTGATGTTGAGGTAAACGGATCATGATTGCCCGGAGCAATATAAACATCCACCTGCGGTATGCTTCCCAAAGCCTGCTTAATCTGTTCCTCTGCTGCCGCATCTATATTCTCATTATCAAACAAATCACCCGCAATCAGGAGTACATCCGCTTCATGGCTTCTGCAGTATTCCACAACTCTTAAAAAGCCCTGCAGAATCTCAGCCTTTCTCGACTTGCTCTTCATGCGATTGAGTGAAAACTCCTTACCGATGTGCACATCAGCACAGTGAACTATTCTCATATTAATCAATTCCTTTCATTAACAATAGTACTGGTCTAATCTCCCATTGCAAAAAGGTTCGCAAGAGGATATATTATTTTGTATAGCTTTGGCATATTATGTCAAACCTTATAATACCAAAAAAGGAGATACATATATGCCCGATAACCGTAAAACCAATTTTATACGTCAGGGTACAATACTTGCTATGGCCTCCATCATAGTAAGGATGATTGGAATTGTCTACCGTATTCCTGTTGCCAACATAATTGGTGACGAAGGAAACGGAATATATAGTGCAGCCTATGAAATATACAATCTGGCGCTGATTTTATCATCCTACAGTCTGCCTTTGGCAGTCTCGAAGCTTCTCTCAGCGCAGCTTGCCAGAAAGCAGTACCGCATCGGTCGTAAGATATTCATAGCCTCACTGATTTTCTCCTGTATTTCGGGAGGATTAATGGCACTTCTTATATTCTTCGGTGCCGGTTTCATTGAGAAGCATTTCTATAGTAATTTTACAGGAATATCTGTCCCATTAAAAGTACTTGCAATAACAATTTTCGTTGTTGCATTACTTGGAACACTCCGTGGCTTCTTCCAGGCGCGCAAGACCATGATTCCCACTGCGATTTCGCAGATTATCGAACAGGTTGTCAACGCAGCAGGCAGTATCTATTTTGCCATATCCTTTTTACGGAATCATGCCGATTCCGGGATTGCCGCAGGATGGGGTGCCGCAGGTTCTACAATGGGAACTCTGCTTGGTGCCGCAACAGGACTTTTTTTCCTTGTCTTCGTCTATATAATATATCATCCTATAGTGAAAAATCAATTGCGGCGTGACCATTCCGTAAGTGATGCAACCTATGGCGAGATATACCGGATGCTCATTGCCACCATCATACCTGTCATCCTGGGGCAGACGGTCTATCAACTAAGCGGTGTTATAGACAGCATGATGTTCTCAAACCTCGCTTCCGGTGATAATGTATCCACAATATATGGTGTGTACAGTACCAAATACAGACTGCTTGTCAATGTGCCTATTGCCATTGCTTCAGCTATGGCTTCCTCTCTCATTCCGACTCTTGTTGCCGACTACACTAAAAGAGACTTATCGGGAGCACGTCGGCGCATTGCCATATCCGTCAAGGTAAATATGATTATTGCCTTTCCTTGTGCTCTTGGACTTACGGTTCTTGGCACTCCGATTGTACGCATGCTTTTCCCTTCATCGGATTATAAGCTGGGCGGATATCTGCTTGCCGCAGGAAGCACAGCTGTAATATTCTACGCGCTGTCAACCGTAACCAATGCCGCTCTTCAAGGTATAAACCTGATGCGCAAACCTGTTATCCACGCTGCAATTTCACTGGGGCTTCACATCGTTCTTGTATTTGTGCTGTTAAAATTCACCCGACTCGGCATATATGCATTGGTAATCGGCAATGTCACCTATCCGATGGTGGTATGCCTTTTCAATTCCCTTACCCTCGCCCGCAGCCTTGACTACCGGCAGGAATACAGGACAAGCTTTCTCATTCCAGCAATATGCTCACTTATCATGGGCGGATGTGCAAGTCTCATATACCATCTTGGATATGCAACGGTACATTCTAATACTATAGCCTGCCTTCTGGCTGTACTTGTGGCAGTAATTATTTATTTTGTTCTTATTATTCTGTTGGGCGGTATAAGAGAAAATGACCTTCCGGATTTCCCTATGGGAATGCGCATCGGAAGGCTGGCAAAGAAACTTCATCTGATGTAAAAGACAAAAGTGTGTGCTCTGCACACATATCTATACTCCGGCGGGTTAACTTATTGTTAATCCGCCTTGTCATTGTTCATCACGTAATTGCTTTCCTTATCTTCCTCATCTTTCTCATTTTTCTGATTCCCGTACTTTTCAAGAAGCTCCTTTAGTTTAGGATTATCTGAAAGCTTGCCTATTCCTTTGTTTGGCGCAATCTTCTCAGGCGTATCCGAAGCCTTGCGAACTTTGTTAAATCGTGATTTCATTTTATCTCCTTTCAGGTTTTCTTATTTTCAAAATATACAAAATCGTCAATTGCATCCAATATATCCTTAAAAGCATCCCTGTCTGCCTCATCAATGTATCGGGTGAGAATCTGCCTTTCCTTGTCACCCTTATAACATCCATAGAAAATGTCATACAGGTTGTGACCGCGTACATAGATGCGGATATTCTCCATATTGTCAATTATATCCTGTCTTGAATTGATGGTTATATTGAGTTTCTCACACATCATTCTCATGCTCTTAAGCTTATACAAATATTCTTTATATTTTGCATACAGAATATCGTAAAATTGCTCCACGCTGTCCACTACACCGATTTTGGTCATAATTTCGGGGTCAAGAAAGTAATTTTCAAATGAATAATACTTTAAGATAAGCACATTTTTAGGTGTAACCCGCGGCAGATTTCCTTTATCCTCAAAGCTCCTATTGCGATAATATCCGCATAACTGGTTCTTAAGATCCTTCGCGTCCTTGCCGTCGCCATCCCTAATCATAAGGAACTGATCCTTTATATAGAGCTTATTAATGTATTTCAGATTAGCATAGGTCTTGATATTGGTACAACTGTTGGTTGCAATAATTGCCACTCTCTTAAGCCGCCCATCCTCATCGTAGGTCTCGCTGTAGTATTTCTTAAGTAGAAGCGGCAGTCTGCTTTCATCCTGCTTTCCTTCAACAAAGAATACAAAGCTGACATTCATAAGGTCATTGGCAGAATATCCCAAATCGTTAAGTATCCTGTCTATGTCAGTCCTGCCTTTCACAGCCGTGAAGGAATCCTTATCACGATACACCTGCCTTATTTGCCGTGAATTAAAATTAAATATCATGTTAGGCGAATGTGTTGAAAATATAACCTGATTTTTCTTGGAAAGCTTATATAAAATCTCACCTGCATTTTTTTGTAGCTGTGGATGCAGATATATTTCGGGGTCCTCTATCATAATTATGCTCGGAATCTTATCATCGTCTTCCACATATGTCTCTAACAGCGATAGGATGTACATGCTCTTAAGGCCTTCTCCCATCTCCGATATGGTATTGTTAAAGCCACGCGTCTCATTCTCAACATATACCTGTGGGATGGAGTTACGCAAAAGCCCATCGTCCACCTTAAAAACCAGTCTGTCACGTCCACCGTTTTTTATGAAATTATTATTTAACCTGTTAAGGAAGTCTTCCATATCCAATGTAGTCAGACGATATTCAAACAGCCTTGCCGCCTCTGACAGACTAAGCATCGATGCATTTTTATTCTCAATCATACCTATGCATTGAAAACAGTGATCGCACCTCTTACTTGTGTCGAACATGCAACTTCCCTCAGACAGCCCCTTAAGTTCATTATTTCCAAGAAATATATCTCTCTGTAATGCTTCAACCTCCCTGTCATGGGATATGAAATGCAGCGTTGGGAATACCTCTGTAATATAATGATTATTCTTCTTCACTCCATCATAATATCGCACCTTACCCTCTGCATTGGCAATAAAAGTAAACTCCAGCACCCCATCCGAATATGAAGGCAGCTTGCTTTCAAAGTCCTTTCTCCATGCAGCATATCTCTTATAGTGACTTACTATTCCGTTTCGATTCAAGAGTTCCAGGTCGGCATCAGTTATTTCAAGACTCACCTTAATCTCCACATTGCTGTTGGTACTGTTAAAATCTTCCCGCTTAACCGTATACTGACCCGCAACAGCACGTATGGCATCCAGAATTACTGTCTTACCCACGCTGTTCTTGCCTACAATGATAAGTGCACTTTCAATATCATTAATAGTAAGGCTTCTTATTGATTTGAAATTTCTGATTGTAAGTGAGACTATCCTCATGCCGTTTCCCTTTCTTAAATCTACATTTAATTATATTTCTTTTTGGCTTTGAATCTTATATTTTGAGCTGGTGATAAGCTGGTCATTATACAGTCCGTAATAACCGCTCATCAAATAGCCGACAGCAATACATACAATAAAGAACGGAACTGCCTCATATCCGAAAAGCTCAAAGGCAATCAGTATGGATGAAATCGGGCAATTGGTAACGCAACAGAACATTCCCACCATTCCTATCGCTGCGGCCGTTGACGGTTCAAAGCCTATAAGATGACCCACAACGCACCCTAATGTAGCTCCCACAAAGAATGACGGAACAATCTCGCCTCCCTTGAAACCGCAGCCTATTGCCAATGCTGTAAGAATCATTTTAAAAAAGAAAGCAAAAGGTGCTGCCTCACCGTCAATGGCGCGCTCAATCACACCGATTCCGGCGCCCATGTAATCATCAGTACCCAGCAGAATTGTAATAAGTATAATAGCTGCACTTCCTGCAAGAATTCTGATATACGGATTTTTCAAGTACTTTCTGAAAAACAGCCCTGCCCCGTGAAGCATCATGCAGAACATAACGCTGACCGCTGCACAGATAACCGCAAGAATAACCGTCTGGCCTATGCTTATTATTCCTGTCTCAGGTATTGCTTTAATGGTAAATGCCTCAGGATGTATTCCCATGCCCGCCGAAAACATGCTGGCTATGAGAGCCGAGAAAATGCATGGTACAAGTGCTGCATAGTACATTACCCCCACGTGGATAACTTCGAGGGCAAATATTGCCGCTGCCATAGGCGTTCCGAAAAGTGCCGCAAATGCCGCGCTCATGCCGCACATAATCATAACCTTCTTATCCTTCTCGTCGAGACGGCCAATTCTGCTTAACAGATTGCCAAGACTTCCTCCAAGCTGAAGTGCAGCTCCCTCACGTCCAACCGATGCTCCGAACAGATGGCTTACAACCGTTGCAAAAATAATAAGCGGTGCCACACGATAAGGAACAGCTCCCCCGGAATGGATAGCCGACAAAATCATATTGGTACCGCGGTCATTTCTGTACTTGAGCAGTTGGTATACCCCCACAATCATAATACCGCCCACAGGCAGCAGAAGTATCAGCCATGTATGACTGCTTCTAATCGCCGTAACCCATATCATTGCATGTGCAAAAAGTGTGCTTACGCCTCCCACGGAGACCCCCACAAGCACGGATAACAGCATCCACTTAATAAGACGGATAAGATTTTTTCCTATTTCTGTTGCACTGTCTAATATATGCTTCATCATACTGCATTTCACCACCAATCGGCTTTTTGTGAAATAATTCACTATTATTTTTCGAATTGTTTATTACATTTATAATACCCCAGAATATCAATGAATACAAGTTATATTCACAAATCACGCATCGAACAAAAATTTTTTAATGTTTTTTCACTCATATAATATTTTTTTATTGCGCATGTTTTACTTTTATTGTATAATACTCTACTAGAGCAAAGTGATAAAAGCTTTGTTGTATGCTGATAGGCACAACACATACTTTCAGGAGGTACAATTATATGTCATACGTTGATGAAGTGCTTGCGCGCGTTTCAGAGAAGAACGCAGCAGAGCCGGAATTTCTTCAGGCAGTGTCTGAAGTACTGAACTCTCTTAGACCGGTTATTGATGCCAATGAGGAAAAGTTCAGAAAAGAAGCAATCTTAGAGAGACTTTGCGAGCCGGAGCGTCAGATTAAGTTCCGTGTTCCTTGGGTTGATGACAAGGGTCAGGTTCAGGTCAACACAGGCTACAGAGTTCAGTTCAACTCCGCAATCGGGCCATACAAGGGCGGCTTAAGACTTCATCCGTCAGTTAACCTTGGTATCATTAAGTTCTTAGGCTTCGAGCAGATTTTCAAGAACTCCCTGACGGGCCTTCCAATCGGCGGCGGCAAGGGTGGTTCCGACTTCGACCCTAAGGGCAAGTCAGACAGAGAGGTTATGGCATTCTGCCAGAGCTTTATGACAGAGCTTTGTAAATATATAGGAGCTGATACTGATGTTCCTGCAGGTGATATCGGTACAGGTGCAAGAGAAATCGGTTATATGTTCGGTCAGTACAAGAGAATCCGTGGTCTCTATGAAGGTGTTCTCACAGGTAAGGGACTTTCCTACGGCGGTTCACTGGCTCGTACAGAGGCTACAGGCTATGGTCTTTTATATCTTACAACAGAGATGCTTAAGTGCAACGGTAAGGATATCGCAGGCAAGACTGTAGTTGTATCCGGTGCAGGTAATGTTGCAATCTACGCAATCCAGAAGGCACAGCAGCTCGGAGCCAAGGTTGTTACCTGCTCTGATTCCACAGGCTGGATTTATGATCCGGAAGGAATCGATGTTGCTCTTCTTAAGGATATTAAGGAAGTTAAGCGTGCACGTCTTACAGAGTACGCTGCTGCAAGACCAAGCGCTGAGTATCACGAAGGGCGCGGTGTATGGAGCGTTAAGTGTGATGTTGCTCTTCCATGTGCTACACAGAACGAGCTTAACCTTGAGGATGCAAAGCAGTTAGTTGCCAATGGTGTTATCGCTGTTGCAGAGGGCGCTAACATGCCTACTACACTTGAAGCTACCGAGTATCTTCAGAAGAATGGTGTTCTCTTCGCTCCTGGCAAGGCTGCCAATGCAGGCGGTGTTGCTACATCAGCTCTTGAGATGAGCCAGAACAGCCAGAGACTTTCCTGGACATTTGAGGAGGTTGACGCAAAGCTTCACGACATCATGGTCAACATCTTCCACAACCTTGATGATGCTGCTAAGCGTTACGGCATGGAAGGCAACTATGTTGCAGGTGC
>CAMAKT010000013.1 GCA_945836135.1 uncultured Clostridia bacterium
TACAACGCTTGGTAATTCACTTAGAAGAATAATGCTTTCTTCACTGCCGGGTGCTGCTGTAAGCCAGGTTAAGATTGAAGGTGTGCTGCATGAGTTCAGTCCTATTCCGGGTGTTAAGGAAGACGTTACTGAGATTATCATGAACATCAAGAAGCTTGCTATCAAGAATAACAGCGAGACAAATGAGCCTAAGATTGCTTACATCGAATGCGATGGAAGAGAAGGTGTTGTAAGAGCATCTGATATTCAGGTTGACTCTGACATTGAAATACTTAATCCTGACCTTGTAATCGCCACATTAAACGGCGGTCCTGATTGCAAGCTTTTTATGGAGCTTACAATCACTAAGGGCAGAGGCTATGTCAGCTCAGAGAAAAATAAGAGCGAGGATCAGCCAATCGGCACACTTGCCGTTGACTCCATCTACACACCTGTTGAGAGAGTTAATTTAGCGGTTGAGAATACTCGTGTTGGTCAGATTACTGACTATGATAAGCTTACTTTGGATGTGTTTACAAACGGTACACTTGCACCGGATGAGGCTGTAAGCCTTGCGGCAAAGGTACTTAGTGAGCATCTCAGCTTGTTCATTGACCTTTCCGAGAATGCCAAGAAGATTGATGTCATGGTAGAGAAGGAAGACAATGAGAAGGAAAAGGTTCTTGAGATGAGCATTGACGAGCTGGAGTTATCCGTTCGTTCTTACAACTGCTTAAAGAGAGCCGGTATCAACACAGTTGAAGAATTGTGCAATAGAACATCAGAAGATATGATGAAGGTAAGAAACCTTGGACGTAAGTCATTAGAGGAAGTATTAGCTAAGTTAAAAGAACTTGGTCTTCAGCTTAATCCTTCTGAAGAATAAAACACAAATAGATTAATTATAAGCGGTAAATCCAAAGTGTTCGCTTATAATTTTCTCTATATGGAACAATAACACGTTCGGTAAGTAAGTCCAAAGTGCGTGGCCGGATGTACCATGAAAGAGAGGAAAATTAAAATGGCAAAGTATAGAAAACTTGGAAGAACATCAAGTCAGAGAAAGGCTTTAATCAGAAATCAGGTTACAGCTCTTTTATACAATGGTAAGATTGTGACAACAGAAGCTAAGGCTAAGGAAATCCGCAAGGTTGCAGAAGGACTTATCGCTATGGCTGTTAAGGAGAAGGATAACTTCGAGGAAGTAACAGTTCAGGCTAAGGTTGCCAGAAAAGACAGCGAAGGCAAGAGAGTTAAGGAAGTTGTTGATGGCAAGAAGAAGACTGTATACGATACAGTTGAGAAGAAGATTAAGAAGGATAAGCCTTCAAGACTTCATGCAAGAAAGCAGATGAACAAGGTTCTCTACTCTGTAACAGAAGTTCCTGCAGAAGCTGCTGGAAAGAAGAAGAATACTAAGGAAGTTGATTTAGTTGCTAAGTTATTCGACGAAATCGCTCCTAAGTATGAGTCCCGCAACGGTGGTTACACAAGAATCGTTAAGATTGGACCACGTAAGGGCGATGCTGCTATGGAAGTAGTTATCGAGTTGGTATAATTTTAAAACAGGAAGCGAATGTTGCAGGACAACATTCGCTTTTTCTGAATAAAAGATGTTACTTTTGCAGGTTGTTTAGAATTAAGAGTGTAAAACGTCACGCTCGCGTGTAAGTGATACACTCTTAATTCTGAACATTACTGCGAAGCAGTAACTCAACATACATGAGCATTCTTAGCTGCGTATGCAGCGATAATGGAGCACCGAAGGTGCGACGAATGCGAATGATGTTGAGACCTGCAAAAGCGCACAAGGGATGAGCAATCCGCCTGCGTAAGCAGGCTTTGAAGTGCGAAGCACGGGATTGCGAATGTGCGTGGCTGAACTTGTGGAAATGTTATTCAATATAAGTTTCATCCGACGCAAAGACGTCTGCGGAATGGAGACATAAAATGGGAATTGTAAAATCAGAAGACCTGACATTTGAATATATTATTCGTGATGACGATGACAATGTTGAGAACGTGAAGACTGCGGTTGATCACGTCTCTCTTGATATAGAAGCCGGACAGTTTATTGCCATATTAGGGCATAATGGTTCCGGTAAATCCACCTTTGCAAAGCATATAAATGCATTGCTTACTCCGACGGAAGGTACAATATGGGTGGACGGAATAGATACTAAGGACGGGGACAGGCTATGGGATATAAGACAGACTGCCGGAATGGTATTTCAGAATCCTGATAACCAGATTATAGGAACGATTGTCGAAGAGGATGTGGGATTCGGACCTGAGAACTTAGGGGTGCCGACACCGGAGATATGGGAACGTGTTGATGCTTCGTTAGAGGCGGTGGGAATGACCGAGTACAGACATCATTCACCAAATAAGCTCTCGGGAGGCCAGAAACAGCGTGTGGCGATAGCAGGTATCCTTGCCATGAAGCCTAAATGCATTGTTTTGGACGAGCCTACGGCAATGCTGGACCCTAACGGACGCAAAGAGGTGATTGCCACAATCACCAAGCTTAACAAGGAAGAAAATGTTACGGTAATACTTATAACACACTACATGGATGAGGTAATCGGTGCGGATAAAGTGTTTGTGATGGATGAGGGTAAGGTTGTTCTTGAAGGTATGCCGAAGGAAGTATTTTCGAAGGTGGAACTGTTAAATACACTGCGCCTTGATGTGCCGCAGACCACGGAGCTGGCATACAGGCTTGAGAAGGCAGGAGTACCTATAAGAAGGGGAATACTTACCATAGATGAGCTTACAACGGAGCTGAAAAAGCTCAGAGCAGGCTTATAAGACGGAAGGAATATGACATGTTAATTATATTGGACAAGGTCAATTATGTATACAGCGAGGGCAGCGGCTTCGAGATGAAGGCGCTTAACGATATAAGCCTGACAATTAATAAGGGTGAATTTATTGGACTTATAGGACATACCGGTTCGGGAAAATCCACACTTACCCAGCATCTTAACGGACTATTGCGCGCTACAAGCGGTAAGATATATTATGATGGTCAGGACATTTATGATAAGGATTTCAACATGAAGTCCTTAAGAAGCAAGGTTGGGCTTGTATTCCAGTATCCTGAACATCAGCTTTTTGAGACGGATGTATTTACTGACGTGTGCTTTGGACCTAAGAATCTGGGGCTTGATAAAAAGGAGACAGAACTCAGAGCTTTTGAAGCTCTGGAAATGGTGGGATTTCCAAAGGAACTGTTCTATAACTCACCTTTTGAGCTGTCAGGAGGACAAAAGAGAAGGGCGGCCATTGCCGGTGTGCTGGCAATGAAGCCGGAGGTGCTTATTCTTGATGAGCCTACGGCGGGACTTGACCCGAAAGGAAGGGATGAAATTCTTGACAGGATCAAAAAACTCCATGATGATACAGGTATGACGGTAATTTTAGTATCCCACAGCATGGAGGATGTGGCAAAATACGTAGGAAGGTTGATTGTGCTCAATCACGGGAGTATAATGTATGATGATGAACCAAGAAAGGTATTCGCCCATTATAAGGAGCTTGAAAAGATAGGGCTTGCAGCACCGCAGCTTACTTATATATTGAATGATTTGAATAAGGCAGGCTTTGACGTTGACACAGGCGCAATCACTATGGATGAGGCAGCACAAGCAGTGTTAAAGTCTCTTGGACGATAGCCGGAGGAAAATGAATGCTTAGAGATATTACAATAGGACAGTACTATCCGTCCGATTCAGTTATTCACAGGCTGGATCCGCGTGTTAAGCTGTTTTGGACACTTATATATATTATTTCACTTTTTTTGGGACAGAATATCTTTATATATGGGATTGCCGGCGTTTTTCTACTGATGTGTATAAGAATATCCAAGGTGCCTGTAAAATTCATTTTAAGAGGCTTAAAAGCAGTAATAATGCTGCTTATGTTCAGTGTGATTTTTAACATCTTCTTAACCGATGGTGAGGTGATTTTCCGGATATGGAAAATCAAGGTTACCAGGGAGGGAGTCGTAATCGCCGTGGCAATGGCGGTAAGGCTCATTTTTCTCATAATGGGCTCGTCACTCATGACACTCACAACAACGCCGAATGACCTGACGGACGGTTTGGAGAAGAGCCTTGGGTTCCTTAAAATTATTCATGTTCCGGTGCATGAGATTGCAATGATGATGTCCATTGCGCTTCGTTTTATTCCAATCCTCATTGAGGAAACGGATAAGATTATGAAGGCCCAGCAGGCGAGAGGCGCTGATTTCGAGACCGGAGGAATTATTAAAAAAGCAAAGGCGATGGTGCCGCTTCTGGTGCCGCTTTTTATATCAGCAATAAGACGTGCATACGATTTAGCTACGGCGATGGAGGCAAAATGCTACAAGGGTGGAGCAGGAAGAACCAAAATGAAGCCGCTTAAGTATAAAAGGAGGGATGCACTGGCGTATCTTGTGATTTTTGCATACCTGTTTATCATGATTATGGTGAAGGTGTATGTAGTAGCATAATAAAACTATATAAGGAGGGATTACATGCTTAATGACTGGATTAAGCCGGAAAAACCGGAAGCTGAGGAATTAGAGCAGCGTCTGGAGGAAGCAAAGAGCAAGCTGGAACGTCTTCAGACCAGAATTAAGGAGAACAAACTGCCGATTCTTGTGTTGCTTGAGGGCTGGGGTGCTGCCGGAAAAGGAAGCGTATTAGGCAGGGTGATTAAAAACATCGACCCGCGCTTCTTTGACGTAGCCACCATGGAGAAGGCTACAGAGGATGAGCAGCGCAGACCTTTTCTGTACAGGTATTTTGCCAAGATACCTGAGGCCGGAAAGTTCATGTTCTTAGACGGTGGCTGGATGACGGATGTTACCAATGGATTACTGCATAAGGAGCTTAGTCGGAAGGAATATGAGAAGCGGCTGGCTTCAATTAAGTGCTTCGAGCGCCAGCTCGCCGACAACGGTTACCTTGTACTTAAATTCTTTTTCCAGATAGGGGAAAAGGAACAGAGGAGGAGAATGGATGAGCTTCTTGAAGACAAGAATACCGAGTGGCGTGTTAACGACGATGACCTTTGGCAGAACAAGCATTATGAAAAATGCAAAGAACTCTATGACGAGTATATGGAGGAGACAAACCGAAGCCGTACACCATGGCATATTATCGATGCCAAGAACCAGAAATGGGCGCAGGTACAGCTCCTGACCGTGATGATTGATGCCATAGAAGCACGCCTGTCTGCGGGAATGCCGGAGGTTATGATTCCGAAAAATAAGTTTGCATTACAGACGATGCCGAAGCTTAAGGACATTCCTCTTGACAAGGAAATGAGTGAGCAGGAATACCGCATCGAGCTTGAGAAATGTCAGAACAGACTTCGCGAGCTTCACAATGAGCTGTATCGCAAGAAAGTGCCGGTAATCATCGCCTACGAAGGCTGGGATGCCGCCGGCAAGGGCGGCAACATTAAGAGAATTGCGGGGGCACTTGACCCACGAGGTTATCAGGTTCATCCTATAGCCAGCCCGGAGCCTCATGAAAAGGCTAGACATTATCTATGGCGCTTCTGGACCAGACTGCCGAAAACAGGTCACATTGCCATATTTGACAGAACCTGGTACGGTCGTGTTATGGTGGAACGCCTTGAAGGCTTCTGCAGCAAAAATGACTGGCAGAGGGCTTATAATGAGATAAACGAATTTGAGAAGGAACTGCATGACTGGGGTGCCGTAATCATCAAGTTCTGGGTTCAGATTGACAAGGATACACAGCTTGTCCGCTTTAATGAGCGCCAGAATACACCGGAGAAGCAGTGGAAGATTACTGACGAAGACTGGCGCAACAGGGAAAAATGGGAGCAGTATGAGGATGCTGTGGACGAGATGATTGAGAAGACAAGCACTGATTTTGCTCCATGGTATGTTCTGGAGTCAAATAATAAATATTATGCGAGAATCAAGGCCCTTAGGATTGTAATTAAGAAGATAGAAGAAGCCTTGTAGGAGGAATGCGATGCGTTATATGCTTCGGGTGGCATACGACGGAACCGAATATTGCGGCTGGCAGAGCCAGCCGGGACTTAGGACTGTGGAGGGTACTCTTAAGAGTGCCCTTGATAGGCTGATGCGTCAGGATATCAAGCTTATCGGAGCCAGTCGGACGGATGCAGGAGTTCATGCTGAGGGAAATGTGGCGGTATTCGACTGTGATACCACCATTCCCGCAGACAAAATCAAGTATGCACTGAACAATCTGCTCCCGGAGGATATGGTTGTGGTCGAGTCAGTGACGGTTGCCGATGATTTTCATCCAAGGCACTGTGACTGTCGCAAGACCTACCAGTACCGCATTCTTAATACACCTCTGCCTGACCCGAACCGACGTCGCAATACATACTTTTATCGCGGCGATATTGACATTGACAATATGAGGAAGGCTGCGGAATATATAGTCGGCGAGCATGATTTTGCCTGCTTTATGGCTGCAGGTAGCCAGGTGAAGGACACGGTGAGAACAGTATATGCTCTAGAACTTGACAGGCAGGATGATATTATAACAATGACCATACAGGGCAACGGCTTTCTGTATAACATGGTTCGCATAATTGCCGGAACTCTTCTCATGGTGGGTCGTGGGCAGCTAAAGCCGGAGGCACTTGAAGAGATTATTAAGAGCAAAGACCGCAGCAAGGCAGGTCCCACAGCTCCGGCTAAGGGGCTGACGCTTAAGAGTATTATATATGAACAAAGATATTGATTGTTTAGATGAAAACAACAAATGTATTATTAAATGTTAAATAAAGAAGCAGTTCTGAATACTTATTTTCAAGAACTGCTTCTTTTATTTATATCTTTAATAATTAATAGTACATGTTCTGCCTGCTCAGGAGTAAGCTTTTCTATTTCCCGTATTATTTCCTTTGTCATTTGTGGGGAGGCATTGTCTGTATTAAAAAATTCTTCTGGAGTTATATTAAAATATTCACAAATATATATAAAACCTGTTAATGAAGGTAAAGTACGACGATTTTCAATTTTATTAATATAGCTTTCACTTTGCCCAAGAGATAAGCTCATATCTCTTGCAGAAACCCCTTTTTGAATTCGCAATTCTGTAAGTCGCTTATAAAATAGTTCAATATAGTCCATATTTATACTCCTTCGAAAATGTCAGACAAGTCTGACATTTTCCATTAATAAGTAGTTTGAAAGTTTACTTTCAAACTTATACCTCCATTGTATGTATAGTATAAAACCATACTTGACATAAAATAGGGAATTTAAAGATATGTTTTGTCTGACGCGAGGATTTATAGGATATAGAATGATAAGTAGTAGGGAATTATATTCTATAAATTAGAAAAAGAGGAGGAAACGCAGATGTATTGTACGAATTGTGGAGCAAAATTAGATGAAGATAGTAAAGTTTGTAATAACTGCAAGGAAGTAGTGAACAATAAACCGCGAAAAAAAAATTCAAAGGCAATAATAATATTAGTGATTGTAATAATACTTATTTCATGTGTAGCTTTGGGTGGATATAGACTATATTTATGGGGTGCTGAAATGAAAGCACAAGAGCTGGAACGTCAAAGACAAGTTACAATAGAGAAGACACTAAGCAGGCTGGGAGGCTATGGTCGTAAATATGGTTCTGAAGATATTAATACGGCAAATTATTCAATGGCATTGAGCTTTTTGGCAGGGGCTTTAATTGAGGATTATAATCCATATACTATACCGAGTGAGTATAATGGGCGAAAGAAGGAATATTATTTTGAACAGCTTACCATGTATTTTGATGGAAGTAAATATTTGCAAGGATTTGCAGTACTTTTATATGGATATGACTATTTAAATAAAGAGGATATAGAGTTTTTTTCAACAGGAGAAAAGGTTTCGGAGGAGCAACTTAAGGAAGAATTCATAAAAGCGCTTGTTGAGTATAATATAGGCATTAATAGTTTTTTGATTAATAAAAAAGACAAAGAAATTATTAATAACATAAGTCTAAAATTGCGGCTTGCTAAGGATGGATATGTATCGGTGGAACAAATGTATATTGATTTATATAGTTTTGTTTTTGAAGACATGCCGTTAAAAGAGGTTAAAACCAGTTTGTTGGAGAAAGAAATAGAATATGAGGAAATCGCAGGGAATGTAAACCAAAGCTTTAATGGACAGGATTGTTATTTTGATGAACTTACAACAACTGGGAAATTAGTTTTTTTATATATGATTCCGCGTTTTTTATCAGAATGTTCTGATGAAGGGCTAATGCTGGGTAGTAACTTATGGTTTCCATATTATCAGGATATGTTTGATAAAATTTGGAAAGAGATAACGAGTGATGGACTTTTTGCTGATGTTATAGGATAATGAAGCACATTATTTAAATTGAGAGGAGGTCTTACTATGTTAAAAAAATTTTTCTGTAAAATGGGTGTCGTTTTGTTAACTGCCAGTTTGATTTTAAATGTAATGTATATTCCTATATCTGCAGAAGAATGTAGAAAAGAGTATCGATATCATCGCTATATAGATGATAACGGAAATGTATCGTTATGTCCGTATTACGGAAATTGGAAGTATAATACGTCCAATATGCAGATAGAATATACTGACTGGCTGGATGCACCGTTACAGGTTGATAATGGAAAATATTCCTGTTATTCGCATGTTTATCAGGGCAAATCCTGTGATAAAGCAGGATGTATTGATTCGTCTACCGAAACAAATAGGTATATAGACAAAGATGGTTCCTATTGGTTCTACGAAGAAGTTAGAAGCGTGCAAGAAAACAGCACAGGGGAGAAAGATGAGACAGGCACTAATCTTTTATATTTTGAGAATTCCGTGTGGAATGAGATAGGAATTGGAGTGCTAGAGTATGCAATAGATGTGTTTGCAGGCATTACAGATTCTTTGTCTCCAAGTGAAAAACTGGATGTAACAAAGGCACTTTTAAGTAATAAAGAATTAATAAAGAATCTGCTAAATATAAGTGTATTGCACGAACTTGAGGATGAAGATTTATTGAATGAGCTTTTTGAAATGATGGAGAATAATGGAGATTCGGACAAGGTGTCTGAAGAAGCAGCTAATTTCTTATATATCGCAGCATATAAAAAGCCAGAGTTAAGAGACCATATTATTTTTACACTGATAAAGTATTCTCCAAGATTGGTTATGGAGGTAGCAACAAGTGCTTGCGGGAAGAGTATACCGGCACTTAATATGTTTTTGAATGTTTTCGAAGTTTCTTCAGAACGATTTTGGAATCTGGGAGAGGCTATTGCAGATTATATTGACGCCTATGGAGAATTGGAAGATTCTTTTACTGCCAGATTCGAGGATTTGCTACTGGCGGATATTAGGTTCACTAATGATGTAATGGTAATAGCGTTTCAGGATAAGGAAGAAGGTAAGCTGAGTCACGTAAATGAGATAGAGATGATGGAAAATACTATGGATGGGATAAGAGATGATATTTGTAATAGAATAAATGGTACGCTCACAATTTGGTTTAGAATATTACATCCTCAGATTACAGAGCGGCTTGAAAGAATTTCAGATGAATTGGATAAGGTTGAATTTGATTATATGAGTTATTATCTTGAAATTGTAAACAAATGATGTTAGAAAAGGGGAAAATATATGAACAGATTTTTGCAAATGATTAAAATAGCTATATTATTGTGTGGGATGTTTCTGCTCACAGGGTGCTCCCTTTTCAACCGTAAAGTTGATTTATCGCAGGTAAAAGCAGATATACCGCAGGATGTTAAGGAGATTTTTGTTGATTCTCAAAAAATAAAATTGAATGTGCAATCATTTGAGGTAGAGAGGAGAATGACAGAAAAGAATTATGATAAAATATATTGTGATATGGTAATGAGCAATGATGAATATCAGATAAAATGTACATATGTTTGTGAATATCAGTATTATAATCCAGGCGGCTGGGTGTTGGAAAAGTATCAGCTGGCAGATGTGGAAATAAAATGCCTTGCAGATATTCCGTCAGCACTGAAATTTGAAATGAATACAACGTGTATATATGGTCATGATGTTCTTTATGAGGTTCAAAGTGTAGAGTGCATACACACCAGCACTAATAAGTATGAAATTGTATACAATATAAATTCAGATTACCTCTATTGCGATATAGGTGGAGTATATAAATGTAAATGTTCATTAGTTTCGAAAGGGGGAAGGAACTATTCATGGGAAAAAGAAGATGATTATTCAGGAGTAGTATATACATGGGATATTGTCGGCTCATACGCTGGGGGTGGTACAAGTGGACCTTATGAAGAATATGAAATTGTGATTGATTCATATAATCAAGATACTAAAGAAGCAGATATTGCATATTTCAAGCGTATAGATCGTGGCTTATTCAGCGGTGGGAAAATTGAAAAGTATGATTTTACTGTTACTTTGGAAGAATGTGAACTTAATGAAGAAGAACAGTATCTATCCATGTATATAAGCACATCACAGGATGGGTGGTATTTTTATTTTACGAAGGATAGATTTAAGCGTGGAGGTGACGAAGGTTGGACTTTAGAAAGAATAAATTAATAATTCTGGCGGGGATAAGTATATTATCCTCGCCAGAATATATTTGGTACATAGATTCATTTAGAAGTCATTCGATATTATAATATGGAATGTATATGATAAAAATAATGTGCTCTTTCATGCCTAAGCAACCATATCTTTTTATCAAGCCCTCCGGCATAGCCCGTGAGGGCTTGATTTGTGCCGATTACTCTATGACAGGGAATAATAATGGATATAGGATTGTGACCGACGGCTCCGCCCACCGCCTGTGCAGACATCCGTGTTATTCCCATTTCGGCGGCAAGCTCCTTTGCAATTGTGCCATAGCTTGTGGTACAGGAATAAGGTATGCGGCATAAATGTTCCCACACCAGGTGTTGGAATTGGGTGCCACGGGGAGACATGGGAATCTCCAGGGGATTGGGACGCTCTGAGTCAAAGTAGCGTCCGAGCCATTCACAGGTCTGGGATAACACAGGGTAATCAGAAGCAGTTATTATCTCAGATGCTCTTTTATCATTTTGATCGATTATATCACTTCCGATATATATATCACTTATATCACAGTTATCTCTACCTATATCTGCAGTTTCATCAAGATATATACCCGCCATATAGTATTTCTGCCCTTCAAACCAAGCACCTATTAGGCTTTGGCCTTCAGCAGCAAGAGTAATGTTACCTATTGGCGAGTGGTAGGTGGTTACATATATCATAGACTTAACCTCCGTGGGTGACATCCTAATCTGTATAGGTAATTATAGCATATTTGGGAGATAATGAAAGCACTTTGTTATATATGCCGGAGCTGTTAGATGCTATCAGATTATTCATTTTGTTCATACTGATTTCAATACCGATTTCTTGGAATACAAAACATCCGGTCGCCATAGGTAACTTTCGCTTTTTTTTACTGCCAAAGGAAATTGCAGAATAAAAAAAGATTGTCTAAAATATAACAATGCTTGAGGCGGGCATTTTACAAATTGGTTATGTAATGTATTGGGAATCGTGATTTGCTTCGCCTCAGATAATAAGAAATATGAATGGAGAATACTATGTCAGAGATGAATGTTGTGGAGAAGCAGCCACTTACAGATGAGTATCTTAAGAAAATGGATGCCTATTGGCGTGCAACCAACTACCTTGGTGCAGCCCAGTTATACCTTCTTGACAATCCGCTCCTTCGTGAGCCTCTTACAATGGAGCATATTAAGAAGAAGATTGTAGGACACTGGGGAACTGTTCCGGGACAGAATTTTGTATATGTACACTTGAATCGAGTTATTAAGAAGTATGACCAGGATATGATATTGATTTCAGGACCGGGTCATGGCGGAAACTTTTTTGTTGCCAACACATACCTGGAGGGAACATACAGCGAAGTTTATCCTAATATTGGAGAAGATATGGATGGCCTTAAGAAGCTGTGTAAGCAGTTTTCTTTCCCGGGAGGTATTTCAAGTCATGTAGCACCTGAGACACCGGGTTCAATCAATGAGGGTGGTGAGCTTGGATATTCACTGGCACATTCATTTGGTGCGGTATTTGATAATCCTGAGCTTGTTGTAGCATGTATAGTAGGTGATGGTGAGGCTGAGACAGGTCCTCTTGCTACATCATGGCAGTGCAATAAGTTCTTAAATGCTAAGACAGATGGTGCGGTTCTTCCAATCCTTCATCTTAACGGATATAAGATTAGCAATCCGACTGTTCTTGCACGTTTACCTCATGATGAGTTGGTTAACTTCTTCGACGGATGTGGCTGGAAGCCATACTTTGTAGAGGGCGATGACCCTATGACAATGCATCGTAAGATGGCAGAGGCCCTTGATGCGGCTATGGATGATATTAAGGCTATCCAGAAGGCAGCAAGAGAGGATGGGGACACTACAAGACAAAAGTGGCCTATGATTGTTCTTCGTACACCGAAGGGATGGACAGGTCCGAAGGAAGTTGACGGCAAGCAGATTGAAGGTTCATTCAGAGCTCATCAGGTGCCTATCACCATGGAGAAACCGGAGCATCTTGATTTGCTTAAGGAATGGCTCTTAAGCTATCATCCTGAGGAGCTCTTCGATGAGAACGGTAAGCTTATTCCTGAGCTTAAGGCTCTTGCACCTACAGGGGATAAGAGAATTGGTTCTAATCCACACGCTAATGGTGGTAAGCTTTTAAAAGATTTAAGACTTCCGGATTTCAGAAAATATGGTATTGATGTACCTAAGCCGGGTGCTGTTGAGGCACAGGATATGATTGAACTGGGCGGTTTTGTAAGGGATATATTCAAGCTCAATGAGGAGTCTAAGAACTTCCGTATCTTTGGACCGGATGAGACTATGTCCAACCGTCTTGGCAAGGTATTTGAGGTTACCAACCGTGACTGGAATAATGAAACCTATGATACCGATGAGTTCCTTGCAGCAGACGGACGTGTAATGGATTCCATGCTTTCAGAGCATATGTGTGAGGGCTGGTTAGAGGGATATCTGCTCACAGGCCGCCATGGTTTCTTTGCAAGCTACGAGGCATTTATCAGAGTAGTGGATTCCATGTGTGCACAGCATGCTAAGTGGCTCAAGGTATGCAATCAGCTTCCTTGGAGACAGTCCATTGCATCACTTAACCTCATCCTGTCATCCAATGTTTGGCAGCAGGATCACAACGGCTTTACACATCAGGATCCGGGCTTCTTAGATCACATTGCTAACAAGAAAGCAGATGTTGTACGCCTTTACTTACCACCGGATACTAACTGTCTTCTTTCATGCTTCGATCATTGTATCAGAAGCCGTGATTACGTTAATGTACTTGTCACATCCAAGCACCCAAGACAGCAGTGGCTCACTATGGAGCAGGCTGTTAAGCATTGTACACAGGGTATCGGTATCTGGGAGTGGGCAAGTAACGACCAGGGTCAGGAGCCGGATATTGTTATGGCATGCTGTGGTGATACACCTACGCTTGAGACACTTGCTGCGGTTACAATCCTCAGAAAGGCACTTCCTGAGCTTAAAATCCGTGTAGTAAATGTAGTTGACCTTATGAAGCTTGAACCAAGCTCCAAGCATCCTCATGGCCTTACAGATGCTGAGTATGACGCTATCTTTACAAAGGATAAGCCAATTGTATTTGCTTTCCATGGATATCATACACTTATTCATGAGCTTACATATCGTAGAACCAATCGTAACCTTCATGTATATGGATACAAGGAAGAGGGTACAATTACCACTCCATTCGATATGAGAGTTCAGAATGAGATCGACCGTTTCAACCTTGTAAAGAACGCGATTCAATTCCTTCCACAGCTTGGCAACAGAGGCTCATATCTTGTACAGCAGATGAATGACAAGCTGGTTGAGCACAAGCAGTACATCCATGAATACGGAATTGATTTGCCGGAAGTAAGAGACTGGAAATGGGATTTATAGGATAAAAAAATACAGAGTCTGTTGAATTTCGAGAATTGTTAAGCAATGCAGAAGTTCACAGATATCAGTTGGGGGCAGATTATGTTTGCCCCCAATATTATTTTACGAGATAAGAAATCACTTTTCATTTGTTCATTTTACGAAATTGCGCAGGAGTAAGTTTATAGCGCTCAGTAAATATTTTATAGAAGTAGCCTTTGTTGTGGTAGCCGATAAGCTCCATGATATAGTCGATATTATAATCGGTGGAGAGAAGAAGCTCTTCAGCCTTTTTCAACCTGCACTGCTGAAGATATTCGGTATAGGTAAGCCCTGACTGGGTTTTCAGGAACCTATTAAAATAGTCTTCTTGAAAATGAAATTCCTCTGTGAGCATGGAAGGGGATATCACGGCCAGATTACGATTCATAAAATCTGTGATTTCCTCAAAAAGAATCCAGTTCATCTCCCGTCTGAGCTTCTGTGACAGGGAAAAATCATAGCGGGTGCTAAGAATATGGAATATTCTTAGCAGCAGTCCTTGACATATATAAGGTGAAGCTTCGTCATGGCGATCAAGCTCCGTAAGAAGCTGAATCAGTGCTTCCTCCATGACATTGCAGTCAGCAGAAGGAGAACTGGATAACAGCGGTCTGAAATGTAGATACTGCTGTAGTGATTTCTGTTTAAGAAGTGCAGTCTTAAGAAATCCCGAGATACGTTCAGTGGTTATCTTACGCTCCATTACATCGTCAAACATTATATTGGTTATTCCAAGAAAGAGTATGGTGGCAGGGCTGTCACCAAGTATTTCCTGATGCTGGCAGTTCTTATCTATAAGGCACAATTCTCCCTTGTGGAAGACGTATTCATTTCCGAGAATCTTCTGCCTGTATTCACCATCAATCACATAAAACAGTTCTAAATATTCATGGGAGTGCATTTGCGTACGCATTCCCGGTGTGAATTCCCTGGAATACAGAAAATGTGGTGATGCCGGAATTATGGTAGCTGATACCTTATGCTGCGAGCTGATATCCCATAATAGTGCAAAAAGATGCTCCGTGCCCGGCATGGGATAAGGCTTAACATCCACTTCGTGGGAGGAATACTCCGGACATACTATACGAAAACGGGTAAAGCTGTCAGGAATAGCAGAGTTATTTCCTTCATAAATAAGTTTGTGTGTGTAATGCTTTAAATCCATGAGTACTCCTTTGAAAACTATAATGATTTTTATAATTTATCCGAGGGATATGTGCCGGTTGATAATTCATTCATAAACATAAGGGGGAATAATACCTTTTGAACCCAACATCCTAATATCAATATATATAAGAAACTGTTTTTTTTCAATCTAATAGTACTGAAAACAGAATAAAAAGTATATTTTCCTTGTTATTGAGGGGAATAATGGTATACTTAATAATGATAATCAGTTCTTATAAAGGATAAAGAAGGGATATACGAAATGCCGGAACCATTCAGTTTATCTTTTATTATAGAAAGGAATCATAAATGGAATATCGCATTATAGAACATAGCTTTGAGCCGGTGTATGATGAGTACAGCCGTATTCTAATTCTGGGTTCCTTACCTTCAGTAAAATCAAGGGAAAATAATTTCTATTATGGTCATCCCAAGAACAGATTCTGGAGGGTGCTGTGGAGAATCTTCGAAGAGAACGGATGCAACAATGAGACCGGAGAGACTAGCCGGCTAAGAGATTCCACTTTGACCGAAATGTCCATAGACAGTTTTTCGATAGAAGAGAAGAAGAAATTTCTGCATGATAATCATATTGCATTATGGGACGTTATTGCAAAATGTGATATTATGGGTTCTAGTGACAGTTCAATAAAAAATGTAATAGCTAATGACATTAATCTCATACTTGACAGCGCAGCAATAGAGGCTATATATGTCAACGGAACTAAGGCACACGAGTTGTATATGAAGTATTGTTATCCTGGTACTGGACGTGAAGCTGTGAAGCTTCCCTCTACCAGCCCAGCCAATGCCGCATGGACATTGGAGAGACTCATAGCTTCGTGGAGTATCATTAATAGAGCATATAAATGAATATATATGAGCTATAAATTTATTTAGTGAGCAGTGGTCACAAAATAGTATTTGTGGTCTGAATTATTCAGTGGATATGTTGTTGAAAAATTGAAAAATGTGCATAAATTTCCTAAAAAAACATTGACACGGTGGATAACCTATTATATAATGTAAAACTGTGACAGTACGAAAGTAAATGTCTAGCCAAAGCCCCGGTACGACATATTACTATATACTATCGCCGGATTTCCGGCAGTTATCGGTCTTATCGCCGATGACAATATACAATCTGAATTAATATACGTTTTTGAAAATTTCAAGGAGGTTGACCAATGAACACATTTATGGCTAGTCCATCAACAATTGAAAGAAAATGGTATGTAGTTGACGCTACAGGATATACATTAGGCCGTCTTGCAGCTAATGTTGCAGCGGTTCTCAGAGGTAAGAACAAGCCTACATTTACACCAAGCATGGATACAGGTGATTGTGTAATCATCGTTAATGCTGACAAGGTTAAGGTTACAGGCAAGAAGTTAGACCAGAAGATTTACTTCAATCATTCCGACTATGTTGGCGGCATGAAGGAGACAACACTCAGAGAGCTTATGGCTAAGAAGCCTGAGAGAGCTGTTGAGTTAGCAGTTAAGGGTATGCTTCCAAAGGGACCTTTAGGAAGAACAATGTACACAAAGCTTCATGTATACGCAGGACCTGAGCATGATCACGCAGCTCAGAAGCCTGAGACATTGACATTTTAATTAAAGGAACAAGAAGGAGGAAAATACAATGGCTAAGGCAAAAGCAGCAAGCGCAAAATTCTACGGTACAGGCAGAAGAAAGAGCAGTATCGCAAGAGTATACATTATGCCTGGTAAGGGCAATATTACAATAAATAAGAGAAGCATCGACGAGTATTTCGGTCTTGAGACCCTTAAGCTCATCGTTCGTCAGCCACTGGCAGCTACAGAGACTGCTGACAAGTATGATGTTATCGTTAACGTACATGGTGGCGGTACCACAGGTCAGGCCGGTGCTATCCGTCACGGCATTGCAAGAGCACTTTGCAAGGCAGACGCAGACTTCCGTCCGGTACTTAAGAAGAATGGTTTCTTAACAAGAGACCCAAGAATGAAGGAGAGAAAGAAGTACGGCTTAAAGGCAGCTCGTCGTGCTCCACAGTTCTCAAAGAGATAATTTGTTCAACAAGAGTTATTTTTTCTTGGAGACTATTTCAGATTTTCTATCCCAGAAGCCCAGTGGCTTCTGGGATTTCTTTTCACTTTTCGTAGATATATGGCTTGATAAGTCAATATTACGAATCTATTTCTATTTTCAGCTTTTTATCCGTAGTATATTTAAGATTTCTACGGTTATTCATCAAAATTCCCGAATGTATCCGTAGTCGAGGGTCGGAAACTACGGCTGAAAATCAAAAACTTGCGAATGTAACCGTAGCTGAGAGCCGGAAACTACGGCTAAATATCAAAGATTTGCGTATATGTCCGTAGCCGAGATCCGGAAACTACGGCTGAAAATCAAAGATTTGCGTATATGTCCGTAGCCGGTATCCGGAAATTACGGCTGAAAATCAAAAACTTGCGAATGTAACCGTAGCCGGTATCCGGAAACTACGGCTGAAAATCAAAGATTTCCGGATGTAACCGTAGCCGAGATCCGGAAACTACGGCTGAAAATCAAAGCCTTGCGAATGTAACCGTAGCCGAGATCCGGAAGCTACGGCTAAATATCAATAACTTCCAAATGCATCCGTACTCAAAATTCAAATCTATATTTCCAAGCCACCAAAAGAGATATACACATTAATATAATAAATGAAAGGAAGGGATATGTATCGAACTCAAAAAACAATTAATTCTTGAACAGGAAAGAATGGAAAGAATATGCAAACAGGCAAAACAGCGGTTAGCAAATGCGCCTGAAGGAACATTACGCTTAAGCAAGAGTCAAGGCTGTACACAATACTATCATTGTAAGAAAGATTCACCTCGCAATGGTGTATATATTCAAAGAAAAGAAAAAGAGCTGGTAAGACAATTAGCACAAAAATCGTATGATGAGAAAATATTACGATATACTGAAAATACCCTATCTGGAATAAAAAGAATTCTTAAGGAATATGAAGATGATAAGATTGAGAGTATATTCATATCTGAACACCCGGAGAAGCAGAAATTAATAACGCCGGTTGAACCGACTTATCAGCAGAAGCTAGAGCGTTGGATGGAAGAGTCATATATTGGCAGGAAGTTTGACGAGGATGCATCAGTTATCATGACTAATAAAGGAATGCGAGTACGTTCGAAATCAGAGAAGATTATGGCAGATTATTTTGATTCCATAGGTCTTGTATATAAATATGAGTGTCCGCTTCATTTAAAGCCATATGGAGCAATATATCCTGACTTTACTTTTCTGTCGAGGAGGACAGGTAAAGAGGTATATTGGGAGCATGAGGGGATGCTGGACAATCCGGAGTATGCCAGAGCAGCGGTAAAAAAAATCGAGTTATATGAAATGAATGGAATATTTCCAGGGGAGGATTTGATTTTAACATATGAAACATCGTCGATTGTTATTAATACTGTATTGATGAAAAACTTAACCAAAAGATACTTGCTATGACAAACTCAAATGAAATCAGTAAGGGAAGAGATGATTAAAGAGAAAGATTTGCCTATATAGGCTGTTTTATCGCAGTCTTCGAGGGGCTTGGGTAGTCTTCGATAAGACAATGCCACTTATTTTTGATTAAGCCAAAAAATTTGTGAGATTGATAAGGAAAAGGGGTTGAATTATACTGTTGAATGTAGAGGAAATAAAGTTATAGAAAACACAATTCTTTTATGACAAAATATAGATGGATATTTGCTGATTTGAAGGAACAAGGGAAATTTTATAATTTCTTATGAAAGTTATGTAATCAAATCTTATTTTTTACGAGTATTGGGGTGTAAGGCACTAATCTGATGAAAAGGAGGGGCAATGAAGGATTACGAATTAGTCGAACTGTTCTGGCAGAGAAATGAAGCAGCTCTCGACGAAACAAAAAAGACTTACGGAAAATACTGCATGTATATTGCGGAAAACATTCTTTTTAATTGGCAGGATTCGGAAGAATGCCTGAATGACGTTCTGCTTTCTGCGTGGAAAAGCATTCCTCCTGAAAAGCCCGAGAATCTTAAAACATATCTTGGGAGACTTGCAAGAACCATTTCAATCGATGTTTTAAGAAAGAAGAATGCAGCAAAACGTATTCCTGATAGGTTGATTATTCCCATTGATGAGCTTGTGGAGGTTTTTGGAAATAGCGAAGTTGAATCAGCTGCAGAGGAGAAAGAATTGTCCCGATTGATTTCACAGTTCCTACGCTCTTGCCGGGAAGAGGAAAGAAATATTTTTATCCGACGTTACTGGTACTATGATTCTGTTGATAGAATCTGTTCAAGGTATGGCCTCGGGAAAAGTAAAGTTCTGGTTACGCTGAAAAGGACGCGGGATAAGCTTGCACTGTTCTTGAAGGAGGAAGGATATAGCCTATGAATAAGGAAAGTATAAATCATATAATCGGAGGAATTGATGAGGATTTGATTGAGCAGGCGGATGCAAAGCCTGAAATAAGACACAAGAAAAAATACGTAGAAAATACATGGTTAAAATTAAGTGCTGTTGCTGTAACATTTGCTGCAGTACTTGTAATGGGTATTTTCTTATCCGGAATCATCAATAAAGAAGTGCCGTATGGGGTTATCGAAAATTTTCCGGAAAAAGTTCCAGAAAGGGTTCCGGAAACAATTCAAGAAACGATACCTGCAATTTTTTCAGAAAGATATGTCTATAGCGTTGATGAGGGAGTATACGCCACATATGTAGGCGGTCGTGTTATTGATGCCTCAAGAATAGGTGCGAAACTGGAGACTGTAGCTGTGACGGGCGGTTGGATGAACTCAGTTGGGACGATGTTGACAGAAGAGCACGTAAACGCAGACGTGTATGAAATTGAAGAAATCTCCACAGATATTGCCGTTGCGATTCGCTTTCTTGGTAAGCTGGACGCCATGACGACAGAGCACTATTATGTAATTGTTAATCCGGAGGCGGACCTTACATCCGTTTGGGAGTATGTTATTAATTATTATCCTGCAAATGGGGAGGAATAAAGGAGAATAGATATGAAGAAGTCTGTAACTGTTATTTCTTTGATTCTTATGACGTCAATTGCCATATGTTCATTATCGGCCTGTAAAAGCAGAAAGCTGCCCGAATTGGAGAGTGTCCTGAAATATTCTGATGAAGAATTGAATAGACTTGCAGCAAATATAGATGAACAGACACTGATTGACAATTGGGGAAAACCTGAGACGGTGAATGCACGGAGGATATGGAGAGTTCCCCTTGATGGTGGAACTAAGTTTATAGTGGCATATGTTGAAAATGGGAAAGTCATTAACCTTGACGTTTCCTATAACTTGTTTGTAACGGTTGTGGCTATTGATAATGGTACGGCGTATTGTCTGACAGGCTGGGATGATTATTCTACAGATGTAAGCAGCCTCACTTTTATGCCAAGTAGGGATATGTTTGGGAATGAAATCACCTGCAAAGTGGGGGATCAGTTTACCTTCGAATTTGATGGAATGATTATGGAAACATATCCGGCACAACTTAATCCACCGTATTCCGCTACGCTAAGAGGACATTTATCGGATGAAGACACAAAGGCGTTAACCGAAAAGATTGTGTTGCCATAAGGTATGGGTTATATTTATGCACCTTCTTAAGCAAGACGCCAGGTAAGCAACCTCGGAAACTCAGTGTTTCCGGGGTTTTTCTTAACCCATCAAAGAGCGCCCTTTAAAGAACCCTTGAAAGAATGGAAAATAGTATTTGACATTGACCTTACGTCAACTGGTATAATATAGATGGAGAGATAATACATGGGTTGCGGCTGCAGTATTTCGAGGAAGGAAGGGAAGACTAAGATGAGAAAAAATATGTGGATACTTCTTATATGCTTAATTGTTTTATTGTGTGGATGCGGTAAGGCCGCGGAGAACGGGCCTACATCGGTTGCAGCCACTGATACCGAGGTGGTGGAGAACACGGTTTTGAATTCCACAGAAGTTGATTTGACAACTACAGAGTCAGCAAAGGACGCTTTGGCGACTTCTGAGTCCGGCCAAGACGCTCAGCTAAGTACAAATGATGAATTATATGGTTATATGATGGATAAGTGGATGGAGGGCGATATATCAGAGTTATATGCCTATGCTTCTGATGAGCTGAAGGCGCTGCTTGATGCAGAGAGTTTCAGCTATATGTTCATGAAGCCGAATTCTACCTTCGGAAATATTGTGGAGATTAAGAATGAGAAAGTTACCGTGAGCGGAGATATTGATGTTCATACTGCAACACTTTTATTTGAAAATGCTGAAGCTAATATTGCATTATATTTCAAAAATCTGAAAATAACCGGATACAATTACGATGTACGTTTTGTGAACTCCTTCGATAGGGAATATCAGGATGGAATAACTGAGTCCTATTTTCTGCTTGAAAGCGGCGACTATCTTCTCAATGCAGTATATACCCATACAGATAAAAGTGATGCGCCATCTGTGCTGCTTATCCCGGGTTCAGGGGTGTCGGATTACAATGAAACAATCGGATTACTGCCTACTTTTGAGGATATTGCACTGGAGTTGGCTGAACGAGGGATTAATACTTTGCGATTTGAGAAGAGAACCAATAGGTACTCTTCGAAATGGACAGTTAAGTCGGGCCTTGATGAGGAGTATTTTATAGATTGCAATGCTGCTCTTGAATGGCTTAGAAATAACAATGAAACAGGTGAAATCTATATACTTGGACATAGCTTGGGAACGCAGATAGCAGTTGAACTTGCCAGTCAAAATGAAGTCAATGGATTGATTTTGTTTAATGGCTCAGCTCGTCATCTTGCTGAGATTGCCAAGGATCAGTATTGTGAACTCGACCCGGCTAATTCTTTGTATTATAAGCAGTTCATGGATGCAGCGATGAATTCAACGCTTGATACAGCCGAAGGTAAGTTTTATTTTAACTGTTCAGATTACTATTGGGCGGATTACAACAGGCTTTCGACTATTGAAACACTTAAGAATATAGAAATTCCTACGCTGATAATTAACAGTCGGTTGGATCGTCAGGTGAAGGATGTGGATATTGAACTATGGCAGAAGGAATTTGCAGACGATGATAATGTATCTATAGTGATATTTGATGATATCAGTCATTTTGGGTATAAGATTGATGCACTTGACACATCATCATTATATAAGGCATCGGCTTTTCCGGATGATTTGGCTGATACATTTGCGGGGTTCTGCAGATGATAGGTGCATTTTTAAAGTGAGAAATGAAGAGGTACTCCAATGATACTAAGCGTAAGCCGCAGAACCGATATTCCAAACTACTATTCGGAATGGTTTTTCAACAGAATAAAAGAGGGCTTCGTATATGTGAGAAACCCAATGAATCCCCATCAGGTGAGCAGGATTGACCTATCACCGGAGGTGGTGGACTGCATTGTGTTCTGGACAAAGAATCCGGAGCCGATGATGGGCAGGCTGGACGAGCTTGACGCATATAACTATTATTTTCAGTTTACACTGACCGGCTACGGGAAAGACATGGAATGCAATGTTCCCCATAAAAAGGAAAAGATGATTCCTATATTTCGGGAATTATCGGAAAAGATAGGAAACAATAGGGTTATATGGAGATATGACCCTATTATTTTCACAGGGAAATATACACCGGAATATCATTTAAAGGCCTTTGAACAAATTGCGGCGTCGCTTAAGGGCTATACCAGGAAGTGTGTTGTAAGCTTTGTTGATGTATATGCTAAGAATAAGAAAAACATGGAACTTCTGGACTCATATGAGCTTGACAAATCAGGGCTATTGGAATTTGCAAAGAAAATAAGCGAAATTGCAAGAGAAAACGGAATGTCGGCAGGAAGCTGTGCCGAGAGTATGGATTTGGCTGAATGTGGCATTGAGCATAACTGCTGCATTGACAAAGCGCTTATCGAGGAGATAATCGGATGCAGGCTGAAGGCGACAAAAGATAAGAACCAGCGCCGGGAATGCGGATGCATCGAAAGTGTAGAGATTGGCACATATAACACATGCAAAAACGGATGCAGATATTGCTATGCAAATTACAGCCCGGACAGCGTTGCAAAGAGCTGTGGCGCATATAATCCTGAATCGCCGATATTATGCGGAGCGCTTGACGAAAACGACAGGATAACGGAGCGGAAAGTGAAATCCTTGAAGGAGCGGCAAATAAGTCTTTTTGATTTATAAGATTAGGGTGTCAAAACATGCTAAGTTACGTTGTGAGTGCATATTGTGTTATATTTATGCATGCCACTTCCGATGTACGAAGCTAAGATGTTCTAGGCACTCCGAGTGTACTTTATTTCAACCATACGCAACCGATGCAAAGTCGCCATCCATGCCAAAATTTGCTGATATCTATGCAGAGTGCCAAGAGCATCTAAGCTTCTCCCATAAGTCACTGACATGCATAAATATAACACAATATGCACAGCAAGGTTGTAGAAGCATGTTTTGACA
>CAMAKT010000014.1 GCA_945836135.1 uncultured Clostridia bacterium
CATATTAATATATTCTTTGCCATATACCTTTTCTCCTCTAAGTGAATATTGTTTATGATATTTACTGTACTATCTCGATTATACTATAATACCGAAATTTTTCATACACTTTTTTTATTTTTTTGTAATCATTTTATTATTTCGGTTATCTTTACGCCGAAGCTCTCTTCGATTACGACTACTTCGCCTCTTGCAACATACTTACCATTCACAAGAACATCTATAGGCTCACCGGCAATTTTGTTAAGTTCGACAATAGTTCCCGGTGCAAACTCAAGGATATCTTTGATTGACTTTGTCGTACGTCCAAGCTCGACTGTAACCTCGAGTGGAACATCCATAATCAAATCAATGTTCTCACGCTGTCCTGCGCTGCTCACATCCCCTGTAAAAGGCTGGAAGGTTGCAGGCTGGACATTCGGCATAGGCTGGGCGGTATATCCACCCATAACCTGTGGCTGAGGATACTGCATCATAGGCTGCATATAACCCGCCATCGGCTGTGCATACGGATTCATCATAGGCTGACCCTGATATCCGCTCATATCCATTGGCTGCCCCATTACAGGCTGTGGTGCCGGTGTCGGCTGCGGTGTTGGATTCGGCTGTGGTGCCGGTGAAGGCTGTGCCGGTTCCTGCTGTGCTTCCGAAGCTGAATCTCCATCCGAGGATGAGTGCATACCGAATATCTCATAGAGAGATTTTGCAAAATCGAAAGGATAGAGCTGCATAATCTCACTGTCTACCAAATCACCTATCAGCATCTTAAACGAAACTTTGACAAACTTCGTTTTGAGGAAATCAGGAAGCTTTCCCGAATTCATACTCTCATTCAAATCCACAAGTTCTGCTGTTGGCGGGCTGATATCAATCTTCTTGTTAAGCATCGATGACATGGAAGTAGATGCACTTCCCATCATCTGGTTCATAGCCTCGCCAATAGCACTTAAATGCAACTCGCTTATCGGATCAGGCGAAGCGACACCCGCTCCTCCCATCATGAGGTCTGTAATAATTTTTACATCGTCTTCCTTAAGAACCAGTACATTATTTCCGTCTAAGCCTTCTACATATTTAATTTGAAGAAATACACAGGGCCTGTCATAAGAATCTGCCAGTTCATCCCACTCTACATACGAAACATTAGGTGTAGTAATGGTTACAGTCTGATTGAGCAGCATACCAAGTGTGGTTGCCGCAGAACCCATACTGATATTGGAAATCTCACCAATGGCATCCTTCTGTTCTTCAGTAAGGAACTCATCACTATTATCCGGGACCGGTGCAGAAGAATTGTCATCTCCGCCGCCGTTATCCATTCCGGCCAATAATGCATTAATCTCATCCTGTGATAACATTCCGTCCATTGTTCTCACTCCTCTTCTTTCAGTATTTGCGTAATACGCACTGCATAGTTGTCATTGGTAGAACCCGGCATCGCCGCAAACTTCTTAATGTTGCCGACGTATATATCAAGTTCATCATCTATTCCTCTGTCAAGCTTAATGACATCTCCAATATGCAGGTTAACGAAATCGTTCACCGATATTGAACTGTTGCCAAGAACTGCCTTAACCGGTATCTGGGCCTTAGAAATAAGACTCTCAATAGCTTCCTCATATGAATTGGAATCTTTTTCCTGCATCGTTGAAAACCAGTACTTCGTATTCAACTTGTCCATAACCGATTCAAGAACACCAAACGGCAAACATATATTCATAAGACCTTCCACATCACCAATCTTCATATTAATTGTTATAATTGCTATTGTTTCGCTTGGTGATATAATCTGTGCGAACTGTGAATTAGTCTCTATTCTTTCAAGTCTCGGTGTAATGCTCACTACATTCTGCCATGGTTCTCGCAAAAGATTCACACATATTGTGAAAATTCGTTCGAGAATAACCAGCTCTATCTCCGAATAGTCCCTGATTTTCTCCAGCGGTACACCTTCGCCTCCTAAAAGACGATCCACAATGCAGAAAGCAAGGTTAGATGACAGTTCCATTACTATAGAACCTTCCAGCGGTTCCATATCGACAACGCCCAACAGCACCGGATTGGATAATGCATTGGAGAACTCCGAATATATTACCGATTCGGAATTCATGACCTCAACCTGTACTGCCTTTCTAAGATAAGCCGGCAGGTTCGTGGACAAAAGTCTTCCATAATGTTCAAATATAATCTCCAGTGTTCTTAAATGCTCCTTGGAGAACTTTGTAGGTCTGGCAAAGTCATAATTCTTGACCTGCTTTTCATCAGTGTCCTTGATTTCTTCTACATCAAGCTCTCCACTGCTGAGAGCCTTGAGCAGATTGTCTATCTCACTCTGCGACAGGACTTCGCCCATTTAAAGACACCTGCCTTTCATCAATAATTCATTACTGGGTAATAAAGCTTGTAAAGCTGATATCATAAATAAACTTCGAATCAAACAGCTCCTGCAGCCTTCCAAGGATTTCCTTGCGGATTTCTTCCTTATTGTTGTTTGCCTGATCCATGGTATACTGAGTGATGACATCAATGATTGCACTGTCAATCATACTCATCGCCGAATTAATTGTGGCATGCTTAGCAGAATAATCTGTATGGGATTTATCCAATATAATGCTGACACCAACCACTATGACATGAGGCTTGCCGTCATCTCCCGTCTTAAGATTAAGTGAAGCGGTTGTCTCACCGTTAAATGTAACTGCGACCTCCTCCAACTTGGTAATGTCCACAGTAGTATTCTCATCGGATGAACCTTTCACATCCAAATCCACAATCTCGCATATCTTGTCCACAAGATTACTTGTCTTGCTTATTGCCGGCATACATGTAAAAATCAGCAATGCCGAAAGCACAAGATTCACAACCACCAACGCAAGGGTAATGATTTGCAATAAACTTTTCTTCACTTTCTTCCTCCTGTCTGTCATATACTTCTGACAAATGTACTTCTATTCATAATAATCGCTGAGACTGTTATATATTTTTATCTCAACTCTTCTATTCTGTGCCCTGCCCTCGGCTGTGGAGTTATCAGCAACAGGCTTGTACTCTCCAAATCCCGAATGCATCAGATTATTAGGTGAAAGCCCGCATTCATCCACCAGAAACTCATATACTGAAAGCGCTCTGTATGTTGACAAGACCGCATTGCTTGTGAACAGAGGGTCATTAACTATCGGAACATTGTCCGTATGCCCAAGTATCTGAATTATATTGTCCGGATACTGCGCAAGTATTCCCGCAACTTGCTCAAGCAACTCCTTGGCCTCGGGCTTAAGCTCAGCCTTAGCCGAATCGAACAACAATGAACCCTTCAGAGTAAGCTGCACATAGTGTGTGGTAGCCTGCACCTCCACCGAATCGGATATGCCGGTATCCCTAAGGTACTGGTTAATGTCCTCCGACATCTCGGTGGATTCCTTGAGCTGTTCCTTCTCAAGCTCTAACTTTGCGTATGTAATTCTATCAGCCTCTCCCTCTTCGTTCTTGCCAAGCTCTGTATAGAACTCACTGAGTTCCGTAAGCTGACTGGCTCCGCTTGCAATCAGAACGCCCTCGCCGATACCTGTCTGACCACCACTCAGTATGGAAAAACTGTTGGCGAATGACTGGGCAATCTGCTGAAATTTCTCAGCGTCAACCGAAGATGAAGCAAAAAGAAGCACGAAAAAACACAGAAGAAGGTTCATAAGATCGGAAAAGGTATCCTTCCATCCGTCTGTTTTTACCGATTCTTCTTCGCGTTTCTTTGCCATTATACCTCACCTGCCTGTTCGTTTCCCTCGCCATTATTATTGCCATCGAACTTAACTCTGTCATCCGGCGACAGGAAGGACTTTAACTTCTCCTCTATTACTCTTGGGTTCTCACCTGCCTGAATTGATAAGAGACCCTCTATCATAACCTCTTTAAGGGTTACTTCGATTGAATTGTTGGCACGAAGCTTAATTGCAACAGGTGTTGCAATCCAGTTAGCCAAAAGTGAACCATATAATGTTGTAATAAGTGCCAGTGCCATGGCAGGTCCGATTGATGACGGATCGTTCATATTCTGAAGCATGTTGATAAGTCCGATGAGAGTACCGATCATACCCCAAGCAGGACCCATACCGGCTAAGTTCTCCCAGAAACCGTATACCTTCTTATGTCTCGTCTCAAGATTGGATAGCTCAGTCTCAAGAATGGCACGTACCAAGTCCGGTTCTGTACCATCTACAATAAGAAGAACACCCTTCTTAAGGAAAGCATCATCCAGCCCTTCTGCTGCTTCCTCCAACGCCAAAAGGCCTTCCTTTCTTGCAAGATTGGAAAGCTCAATTATCTTTCTGATAGTCTCTGCATGGTCAACCTTCTTCTCCTTAATGGCAAGAGTAATACCCTTGAGTCCCTTTATGAAGTCCGGAAGCTTGTTCATGGTAAGACATGCGCCGAAAGCTCCTCCGATGGTGATAAAGAAAGAACCCGGATCAACGAAATCCATTAACGCCGCAAAGCCTTTATCACCGGACGCAATACCGAATATTGTAAAACCCAAACACATTATTATACCAATTAATGTAGCTAAATCCACTCTACCCACCTGCCAGTCATCTTAATTTGTATCTTAAAATTCTATTCCAAACACTCTTTTTCGATGTATATTTTCCTCTTATAAGATAATACTAGATTTTTTAGCTCTTGTCTACTTTCTTTTACAATTAATTTTCGACCTGTTGTAAGAGTAACCACCGTATCAGGTGTCTCCTCCACCATTTCTATCAAGTCGCAGTTAACTGTAAATACACTTCCGTTGAGCCTTGTAACGTCAATCATCATTCCCCTCCTATCCAATCCCTGAAAGTCATGGTACGCACATTGCCAAGGATATTATCAAGCCTCGTGCTGTCAAAGACGGTACTTCCCGATTCAATCCTAAGTGCCGCCTCCGGCCATGGGGCATATTCAATTCCAACTCCATATTTTGCGGCTATATCCGATGCCATCTCATTAAGGCTGTAAGCCTCACCACCGATATTGTATACATCATTCAGACACTGTTCCGATAATGCTCCCAAAATAAGGGTACGGCATACATCACCAATATAAGTAAGGGTCCTTTTCACTTCACCTTTGCCATACAAAGATATATTCTCGCCCTTCTTTGCCTTACCTATGAAAAATTCCGCCGTTCCATAGGAGCTTACGCCATCCAGAAGGCTCCCGTAGGGAACACATATCCTGAAAACAGCGTAACGGATATTAAATACATTTGAGTACATCTTCAAGTACTGTTCACATGCAAATTTGTTGACAGCGTACAATGTCTTGAATTCTTTTTCATCGTCCTCAGACAGCGGTTCTTCCTTCCCTTTATATACCAGTCTGGTGGAAGGAAATACAAGCTTTGCCGTGGAATTAACCTTTCTCATGGCATTAAGAACATTGAGCATGCCCAATTCATTGACTTCAACAAAGGTTCTGCTGTCATCAAACCCGGCATAGGTTCCTGTCTTGCCTGTAAAAATAATCACAGCATCCACATCAAAATTGACCGCCGAAAGGGATGCTTCATCCAAAATATTGACAGGGGCATAATTTTGAAGACAGTCCCTATGCGATTCCTCCCGGTCATATAAAAACAGTTCAATCTCCATATTTTCCGTATTGATAATATGAATAAGATTTCTCGCAATATAACTGTTGGCACCGATAATAGTGACCGTCTTCATAATGCCCCTCCATGAAACATTCAAAATATTATGTAAAATTATCTCTTAAGATTAATCAGTTCCTCAAGCATTGTGTCCGATACAGTGATAATTCTGGAGTTTGCCTGGAATCCTCTCTGTGTCGTAATCATATCTGTGAACTGACCTGCAAGGTCTACGTTGGACATCTCCACATAACCAGGGGAGAAGCTACCGCCGTCAGCGGTTACATCCTGACCTATTCCGTCAAACTCTCCGGAGTTCATTGTTGCGGAATAGAGGTTAGAGCCTGCCTTTTCAAGACCTGCAAGGTTGGTGAAGGTTGCAACAACAATCTGGCCGAGAATCTTGCTGGCACCATTGTCATAACCGGCAACAATCTTTCCGTCAGTCTGAATGCTCACGGATGAAATCTTACCTGCTGCTGCACCTGCATTCTGTCCGGCTGCATCACCCTTCTTAGGTACAAGGGATGTGTCCTTGCCATAGCAGGTTACCTTAGATATGTCAACAGAAATGTCCTCAGCAAATGAATCTCCCAGACTTGTTACATTAAGTGTCAGAGGTGAGCCTGTAGCAAGACTTCCGTCTGCCTGATTGAATGTAATTGCTGCATTATTGAGAACCGACTGAAGCTGTGCATCTGTCAGTCCCATATCCTCACCGTTACAGGTCATTCCTGTACAAGTCATTGAATAACTGTAATCATCCGTCTGTGTGATTGAAATTGTAGCTCTGTATTCATACCCAAGATTATCGTAAAAACTGATATTGGTAGAAATAGAGCCCGATGCTGATGAAAAGCTCTCATCCTCTTTGTTAATGTTACCTGAAATTGTTGTATTAAGTGTCTGTGTAGGATTAACATATGTGTTCTCGGCGCTATATACTGAAAGCGGGCGTACCGTGCCTCTCTGTATATTGCCCTCATCATCCGCAAGCCATCCCATCACGCTGTAGCCTGCACTTGTAACAAGGTTACCTGAACCATCTGTTGTAAAGTTACCAGCTCTTGTAAAGAAATTCTGTGTTCCGTCGCTTACGATAAACATGGAATCACCATTAATCATAAGGTCAAAAGGATTGTTGGTTGCCTGCGCACCACCCGAATCTGAAACAGATGTGCTCATGGCTGCAACCTTTGAACCAAGACCAATCTGCATTGCATTGGTACCACCTCTGCCTGTCTCGGCATTAGGACCTGATGCACTCTGGGTTGTCTGGTATAAAACATCACTGAAGGACACTGACTGTGCCTTATATCCTACAGTGTTTACGTTGGCAATATTATTACCAATCACGTCCATCTTGGTCTGGTGTGTCTTGAGACCTGCCACACCAGAAAAAAGTGATCTCATCATAGCTTTTTTCCTCCTGATTACGGAGCCGTAAGTACAGGTTCTTCCGTCATTCACAACCTGTAAGCTTCCTCATCGGTCCGGCTTAGATAATTACTGCTCCGTCAATATTTGTGTATACATTGTCTGCATCATTGCTTTGCTCCATCGCTGTAATCACGGTATTACTCTTCGTGTTTACAATAAATGACAGGCTGTCCATAATCACAAGAGACTCCCGGATTCCTTTCTCGTTGGCCTTCTGTGCTCCGCTTTCAAGTCTCTTCATCTGTTCATCCGACAAGATTATGTTTCTCTGCTTTAAGCGTTCACCTGCATGCTTTGAAAATTTAAGACTGCCATCTGTGACCATACTGTCAGCGGACTGCCATCTCTGTCTTAACATATCCTCAAAGGATACATTCTGCTGTGTCTGTGCAGTGCTTGTGCTCTCTTTTGTCCTTTGATTCAGATATTGTCCTGTAACCTGTTCGATGGAGGAATAAACATTTCCTTTAATTTCCATATTCTCTCCTTTCTATAACCCTCAGGCTATTCCTCGGATGAATTATCTGTATCTTGTGATGTGCTGCCTGATGCCTCCTGTGTCAGCTTGTCGTAATACTCCTCATCAACTACGGAATACAAATCCTTAATATCATAAAGATATCCTCCGATTGAAAGGTAAGTTCCGTCCTCGCGGTTCTCGAATGACTCAACTTTTCCGCTGAAATACTTTGTCTCTCCGGTACTGTCGGTTGTAGCCATTATTACAATCTTGCCTACCAGATTCTGTGCCTGTCCCTTCTCAATTGAATCGGACATATTCTGCAACTCCTCAATCTGTGAGAATGTTGCCATCTGGGAAACCCATTCTGTGTTGGTTGTTGGCTCAAGCGGATCCTGATACTGCATCTCTGCCACCAGAATCTGCAAGAACTGATCCTTTCCAAGTGTAGAAGTTCCCTTGGTATTCTGTGATGTATTGTCCGGTGTGCTGTTAGCATATATCTTACCGTCTACAATTTGTGCATTAATTGCCATTTTATCTCCTTTCCCTGCATTGCAGTTATTATGCCGTGTAGTCCACACTTCCTCCGGTAGCTCTCATCATCTCAACCGCAAGCATATCTTCTTCTGATATACTATCCTGCTCCGACAGTCTCGCATCAATCTCTTCCAGTGTAAGATGTCTTGTAGATTTGCGGCCACCCTCAGATGAGTTGTCATTGCTTCTTCCTTCAAGGTTCTTTCCTGCCTCAAAGCCGTGGCTCTCCACCATAACCTCAACAGCCTCAACCTTAAGTCCCTGTTCCTGGAAGTTCTCTTTCAATAACACGAGCTGATTCTCGATTATGGATTTCACTGCCTCATTCTGTGCGGTAAGCTGAGCAGTGATAATACCATTCCTTGACTCAACTAACAGGTTAACCTTTCCAAGGCTCTCTGGACTTAACTGTAATTCCATCTCACTTGTCTGTCCGTTTATATTGACTTTGATTGAATCAATGAGCTGTCTCACAACATCCTCTGCGTCCACTGTGTATCCGTTAAACACATTATTCGTAGTCAGGCTGTTATCTACATTCTTAATCAGAGTCTCAACAAACTGTCCCGAAAGGCTCTCGCCTTCCTGCCCTGTAAGTGCTGAATACTTTCCGCTGTCCGCCTGAAATTCAATTTTCTCTTCGAGGGCATCCGTTTGCGACTGCTTAGTTCCTTCATCCGGCTGTGCTTCGCTGTTCCTGACTCTGCGCCCTGCCTGCTCCGACGTTTCTTCTTTTATTTCTGTCTGTTCCTTCGGAATCTGTTTTTCATTGTCGAGCATAGCTTTATCATTTGTCAGAGTCTTCACAATTTTTGATGAAACACTTTCATCAACGCTATTTGCCTGCATATCCTGCTGTGCCGCATACTCATTCAGAAGATTGACAAGTTCGTCCTCAGCAAGATTCATGCTGTCGCCTGCTGTAGCAATCAGTTCCTCAAGCCTGCTTCCAAGTTCTGAATACAACTGTGAAACATCGCTGTCCGTAAGGAGCTTCATCATGTCTCCGTCGGCTGCCGCATCAGCAACAAATGCTGCCAGATTATTCGACATAAGCAAATCAGAAATGCACATACCGTTTTCCGCAAGCAGCTTTTCCAACTCTTCATCCGTAAGGTCAAGAACTTCACATACAACTGCCTTCAAATCGGATGTGAGTGTTTTAAGACTGTCGCTCATCACGGCTTCATCAACTTCCTGTCCGCTGCCTGTATGAGCGGCTGATTTAACAATATACTCAACCTTGGACTGACGCATCATAGCATTGTCGGCTGCATCGGCTGATGTAAGTTGTTCCTTAGCTGAGGTATTCTCTGTCCTTGCCATATTTTTCCCCGTATCCGATACATTCTGTACCGAAAGGTTCATGACACTTCCGAAGCTGCCGGCGGCAGAATTAAGAGCATTTCTTGCATAAGATGTGTAAAAAGAATTACTCTGGGTGCTGCCTGCCGCCTGATTGCCGGTAAGCTTTGTGTCTCTTAAAATATTCCCGGTGACCATCCTCTCTCCTCCTTTCCTCAAAAATATATAGTAAACCGGTCTCCCGGAAAACTATCTGCTAATTATTGCTTCCGTCATGAGTTCCGTCAGGATTTCCCACAGGATTAATGCCCTGCTGTTCCTGAATACGATTTTCTCTGTATTCCTCAACCGTATACGGTGACGGATACATAAGAAGGGTAATCTTGGCTGCATGCACGGAATCCATGTTCTGTAAGATGCTGGCTGCGCTTGCTTCACTCATATTGCTTAAAATTGTCGCAACCTTCTCCTCATCACCCGTCATTTCCTCAAGTATGGCGGCTGCCTGTGCAGGCTTCATCTTGGAATATGTGGTTGCAAGGTCAACAATAACCTGATAGCTTGCCTGCTTTTCCAAAGCCATCTGATACAATAATGCTGCATTTTCCGGGTCTATTTCCTCATACCATTCTATGTAGGTCTCCGGGTCTGCTGCATAATTGCCCACATAATCGTTTCCAAAGACTATCTGCTCATCAAACTGTTCCTTTAGCTCTTCGTAGTGCTTCTGATATGTCTCAAATGGTGCCAGCCTTGCAACCTCCGCTGTCAGGTTGGCAATTGTTTCTGCATTCTCTGCTATTGCTTCATTAAGCCTTACGTTCTCATTTTCAAGCTCTTCAATTCTGGCAATCGCCTCAGCCAAGGTCGTGTACGGATATTTGCTGTTCATTCCGATTTCTTCGTCGGTAGCATCCGGGAGAATCTTGTTGATAATCGGAACATCCTTAAGAACCGGTCTTAAAACCTTGCTTCCAAATCCTCCCACATCCAGTTTTACAAGAAGAACAAATATAGCCAGCCAGATTAATACAATCAGGACTGTAACAAGAATGATAACCAGCTTATTGGACTTTTTATCTTCCTCCTGTTCATCTAAGATGTCGTCAAGTTCATCTGCCATTTCTATTCCTCCTGTTCAAAGCGAAAGTTGACAAGTTCATCAATTTCCTTTTTTTCTTGGTCATTCAGCTCTTTTAAGAACTCGTCAAATGCTTTCTCTCTGAGTTTTTCCTGAATTTTTCGTTCTTTCATAACTTCACCGAGACGTATCTGCGCTGCCTCTAAGTTCTTGCTTGCGACCTTAACCTCCACAAGCTGTTTTTTTATCATATTTTTTGACAACTCAATGGCATTCTTGCATATATTAATCTGCCGGACATCAATATTGCCGGTCAACTGCTCTCTGTAAGCATCCTCGTATGACTTTTTCTGTGCAAAAAGTGAGTTCAGCTTCTCTTCCTCCTGTGTCAGTTTCATTCTTGCTACCGCATAGGAATTCCTTGCCTGAGTCTCTAACTTATTCTTAATATCGAGGATGTTCTGCATCCTGTACACAAACTTAGCCATCCTGAGTACCTCTTTCGGACGTTACTCAAATATATCATTCAGAAGCTTTATCTCCTGATTAAACTCATATTTTTCATCGGTTCCCTGCATCAGATATTCATTAACGGCGTTATGTTTCTCGATTGCATAATCAATTTCCTTGTTGGAACCGTTTTTGTAGGCTCCGATATTAATTAAATCCTCTGCCTCATTATAAGTGGCAAGGACATTTTTAAACCGACCTGCAACCTCTTTGTGCTTCTTATCAACAATCTGGCTCATAACTCGGGATATACTCATGAGTACATCGATAGCCGGATAATGATTCTTGTTCGCAAGCTTACGGTTCAACATAATGTGACCGTCCAATATGCTTCGCGCTGTATCGGTAATCGGCTCATTAAAATCATCACCGTCAACCAATACTGTGTACAAACCTGTTATGGAACCATCTTTACCCATTCCTGCTCTCTCAAGCAGCTTAGGCAGTTCGCTGTACACACTTGGCGGATAACCTCTTGTGACAGGAGGTTCACCCGATGCCAGACCAATCTCTCTCTGCGCCATGGAAAAACGCGTAAGAGAATCCATCATCAGAAGTACATCTTTGCCCTGATCACGGAAATACTCCGCAATCGCCGTTGCAGTCTTGGCCGCTTTATTTCGGATAAGTGCCGGCTTGTCAGAGGTGGCAACTACCAGAACACTTCTCTTCATGCCCTCTTCACCTAAGTCCCTCTCAATGAACTCTCGTACCTCTCTGCCTCGCTCTCCAATCAGCGCAATTACATTGATATCCGCCTTGGTATTGCGGGCAAACATACCAAGCAAAGTACTCTTACCTACACCGCTTCCTGCAAATATACCAATACGCTGTCCCTTGCCAACCGTAATCAGTCCATCCACTGCCTTAACTCCCAGCGGAAGTACCTGGGATATAATCTCCCTGTCCATAGGGTCAGGCGGAGGTGCTTCACAGGGATATTCCCCGGTATATGAAATCACACTTCCGTCTGTAGGATTTCCAAGACCGTCCAATGTCTTGCCTAACAAGTCAGGTCCTACTTTTATCATAAGAGGCTTGCCTGTATTCTCAACAATGCATCCCGGTGAAATCCCATCCACCGCTTCAAAGGGCATCAGCAGTATTCTCCTGTCCTTAAACCCCACAACCTCTGCATATATTATCTTGCCATCCTCTTTGGAAATAATTCTGCACAAATCATTAAGTTTTGCATCAGGACCGATGGATTCGATACTAAGACCTACTATCTTAGAAACGCGTCCCATCTTCTTATAATAAGACTTATCCATCAGCTTTCTGTACTTTTCCAAATCAATTCCTGTATGCACAAAACCACTCCTAAGTAAGTTATATTATGTCATGCAACTTAGCAGCTTAATATCCCTAATCAGATTGTCAAGCTGTACATCCAGACTGCAGTCAAACACGCCTGCATCTGTCTCAATAATACACTGATTTCTTTCAAGTGTTGCATCCTCTGAGATATCAATATGTATATCCTTAGCAACCGACGTATAAATCAGATTCTGATTATTCAGTGCAAATTTATAATCCTCAGGTGATACTCGGATATAGAAATCCCTGCTCAATTCACTGTTACGCATAACAGAATTGATAAGGCAGATTATCATGTCTTTCTTATCCTCTGCCATGGTATGAGTCACCTTTGAAAAGACACGGATTAATGTATCGACTAACATCGGCTCAATCTGTTCCACTTTGTTCCGGTATTCTTCCTCAAGTTGCTGCTTTCTGAGTGTATACTCTTCTTCAAGACTGCGGATACGTTCCTCAATGTCGGCAGATGCCTCTTTCATACCGGCTGTATAGCCTTCATCCTTAGCTGCATTAATGAAGCTCTCGGCATCACGATGGGCCTGTCCGACAATTCCTTCAGCTTCATTTCTGGCAGCCGAGATTATCTCCTGTGCCTCAGCCTTGGCATCCTCCAGTGTAGCTGCTGCTTCCTCATCGGAATCCACAAGCTCCTCAACAATCTGTGCGTTCAAACCGCTTACAAAACCGTCTTCATCGGGTATTCCCTGATTGCTTAAGCCGACAGTCTTAATATTCTTTCTGATGCTGTTAATCTTATCCAGCACCTTTTGATTTGAATCAATAATAATATTGTCCTCGCCATTAACGACAAAGCTGTTATATTTTAGAAGATTAGACAACTATCTCGTCACCTCCGCCTCTGGCAATGACAATCTCTCCGGAATCCTCAAGCTTACGGATATTATTAACAATCTTCTGCTGTGCATCCTCAACATCCTTGAGACGTACAGGTCCCATAAAGTCCATATCCTCTTTAATCATAGCAGCAAGGCGCTTTGAAAGGTTCTTAAATATAACATTCTGAACCTCCTCGTTGGCATTCTTAAGCGCAACTGCAATATCATTGTTGTCGATATCACGCAGCACTCTCTGTATTGCTCTGTCGTCCAGTGAAAGAATATCCTCGAACACAAACATCTTTCTTCTGATCTCGTCTGCCAGCTCCGGATCTTCGACCTCCAAGGTCTCTACAATATGCTTTTCCGTACCACGGTCTACCGCATTCAATATGTCAACGATTGCATCCACGCCACCGACAATCGTGTAATCCTGATTAACAAGGGAAGCAAGCTTGCGCTCTAACACACCCTCAACTTCCTTGATAACATCCGGTGAAGTTCTGTCCATCTGCGCAATTCTCTTGGCAACATCTGCCTGCTTGTCAGGCGGTAATGCCGAAATGACCATGGATGATTGTGATGGTGAAAGGTATGACAAAATAAGTGCTATTGTCTGCGGATGTTCATCCTGTATAAAGTTAAGAAGCTGAGCAGGGTCTGTCTTACGTACAAACTCAAAAGGACGAACCTGCAGGCTCGCAGTAAGTCTTCCGATAACCTCTCTTGCCTTGTCGGTACCAAGAGCCTTTTCAAGAAGATCCTTGGCATATCCGATACCACCCTCAGCAATGTACTGCTGTGCGAGACATACCTCATAAAACTCGTTAAGCACTTCTTCTTTTGTGCTTGGTGACACACTGCTTGTATTGGCAATTTCGAGGGTCAACTGTTCAATTTCATCATCATGCAGATGTTTAAAAATCAATGATGACATTTCAGGACCTAAGGCAATAAGCAGAATTGCTGCTTTCTGAACGCCATCCATTGAATTGTTTTTCTTTGCCATATTACGCCTCCATTAATCCTAATCCCAGTCTTCGTTGAGCCAGTTTCTAAGCAGCATAGCAACCGCATCCGGATTCTCCTGAACGAACTTTTCAATGGCCTTACGCGCCTCTGACTTATCCTGAAGGTCAATTTCTTCAAGCGGAGCCTGCTGTTCTCTGGTAGATGCAAGCATATCCTCCACTGACAGCTCCGGTTCCGTCTCCTCCACTGTGACAGGTCTCGCACTTCTGAATACAACAAATAATAGCAGTGCGACTATGAGAACCGCAAGCACAATCTGGATAATAAATGAAACCGGTGTCTTGCTCTCCTCTGTCTCCAGGAACACATACTTCATGTTAGCTGCAATGGCAATATTCCTAACCGCCAATCCTGTACCATTAGCAAAAAGCTGGGCAAGATTATCCTCAACCTCTATCGGAACAGGTGCACTGTTGGCAAGCTTAAATTCCTCGTATGTCATATCCTCAAGGAGTCCCTGCGTGCGCAGGCTCTCTTCCGATACCACATTGTATCTCATTAAAATAACCGAAAGACTCGACTCGTCATACTTAACAGTTCCGGCTGCCTTCTCTGTAGTGGTGTATGTACTGTTCTGCAGCCAGTCACGCTGGCTTAAGGAATACTCGCTTGAGCCATTGTTGCCGGTCTCAAGAAGGTACCCTGTGTCATCATCATTTGACTCTGTTCCTGCCACACCGCCTGCCGTTCCGCCATTGGTGGAATTCACGTCATAGCTGGTGCTCATGAGACCTTCCTCGGTGCCTTCCGGAGCCTTATACTCCTGAACAATCTGTGTCACAGCATCGTAGTCAAATACAAGATTAGCCATAACCACAGCATCCGAATAGTTCTGTGTTGCCAGTGCAAGGCTCTTTACCCCTGCTTCCATGTTGGCTGTTATCTGACGCTGAAACTTGTACTGTACTGTAGAATTCGACAGTCCCGATGCATCAGTCATACCGGAATACAGAAGCTGTCCCTTGTCGTCTAAGACAACCACGTTATTGGTATTTTTGCTTCCTACATTATTGGCAAGCAACAGGCCTATTGCCTCGGTTGTACTTTCATCCAAAGTCTTGGTGGTTACTAAAACTGCATTAATGTAGGCATCCTGATTTTCCTGGAATATGGAAGAAGTGTTCTGAAAGTCAATGCTTATCTGCGCATCCTTAATTCCGTCAATCATCTTAAGTGTATCTGCGAACTTCTTCTCAAGATAATCCTTATACAGCTTTTCCTTGTCGTCCTGAGTCTGTGAAAAACCACCATTCAGTGCATCGCTCAAAGAATATCCGTTAGAGGATATGTTGTTCGAACCAAGAATAAGCTGTGCTTCTATCTCGTCATCTGAATTGATTATTATTTCAAAATTAGAACCCACTGAGCATGAAATATTATTGCTGTTTAGGAGCTCACGAACCTCTGTTGCTTCCGACGCAGTGCTGCAATAGCGCAATACAACAGTCTGGGGCTGTGCAAGAACAACGCCTAAAATGGCAAGTGCAAGCACAACCACTGATACGGAGGCAATAAATATTGTCTTCTGTTTTTTATTGTATTTGTTCCAGAATTCCTTTATCCTATCAAGGTATTTTTTAACTATATCCGGCATACTCGCTCTCCTGTATCACATAGTATCTTAATAATTTTAAACCTGAATCTGCATAAGCTCCTTATATGCATCTAAAATACCATTCTTGATGGCAACCGTGTACTGAAGTGCTATGTTTGCCTTTTCCTCAATTATGCTCAGTTCATGCGTGCTTGTAAGTTCTCCCATAGCATAATCAATCTCTGCCTGTTGTGCCTGCTGTATATAGCTGTTAGTACCCGAAATAAGATTAACCGCTGCCTGATACAGCTCGTCAAAGCTGCCTGAACCTTCCGGTTTCTTAGTTCCTGAAGAAGAAAGTGCCTGTGTAAGGTAATCATTGGTAACACCGGTTAATGTATTCACTGTAGACATATGTATTCCTCATTTCTTATGCGGTCATATCACGCATATTCGTTAATTCTGTCCAATCTGCAGTCCCTTGGCTGCCATACTCTTTGATGCTTCAAATGCAGTAGCATTAGCTTCGAATGAACGTGATGCATCAATGAGGTCTGTCATCTCCGTAATAATATTCACATTAGGATATGTAACGTATCCGTTCTCATCCGCATCCGGATGTGAAGGGTCATAAACCATCTCCATAGGTGTGTCTGTATCATTAACGATTGCCGTTGCCTTCACGCCATTGCCCACTCCGCTTCTGGTGGCATCAAAAATCTCGCTGAAGGTACGGATACCATAATTATTGCCTTTCTCTGCAAGGACCACATTCTTGCGTACATAAGCTCCGCCTTCATCAGTTCTCGTAGTCTTGACATTGGCAATGTTCTCTGAAATCACATCCATTCTGAGTCTCTGAGCAGACATACCGGATGAAGCAATATTAAATGAACTGAATAATGCCATATTAAAACCTCCTGGTTGTTATTCTTACTTTGAAAGCACTGCCTTCATTCTGGAAAACTCGCTGTTGAGTCCTTCAATAATTCCGTCATACATGAGCTGGTTCGACGCCAGTTCAGCTTCTTCTATATCAATATCCACATTGTTACCGTCAAGTCTGGTGGACAGACCTGAATTATCCGTATACACATATGGAGTAAGTCTTCTGTAATCTACGTTGTTAACCTTCTGGTCAAGTGTAGAATCAGTTCTTCCCTGTCTGGCAATTTCGTTGCGCAGCAATGATTCGAACCTGATATCCTGTCTCTTGTAACCCGGAGTATCCACATTCGCAATATTATTGTTCAATATCTCATTCCTTGTCCACGCTGCATCCGCTGCCGATGAGAGGACATTGACATAACCAAATGCTCCTGATTCAAACATTCCACATTCTCCTTTTATGATACACATAGTAATAGCAATAATAATATATATCCATCTTTTAATTATAAATAATCCATACAAAAATACAAGCTTTTTTTGCATTATAATGTAATATTTTGTATATTTTTGTAGTTATACCACAAGATATTGGCTGAACTGTTGTTCCAAAAAAAATGCGCTGCAGATAAACAAGCAGCGCATCCATGCATCTTCTTATTGGTTGAGATTAATTTTCTTAAGTTCATCAAATACAACGTCATTAAGCACCTTGATATATGTTCCCTTCATACCCGATGACCTTGATTCAATAACACCGGCACTCTCGAACTTCCTTAGAGCATTAACAATCACAGAGCGGGTAATTCCTACCCTGTCCGCAATCTTGCTGGCTACCAGAACTCCTTCATTGCCGTCGAGCTCTTCGAATATATGGGTAATTGCCTCCAGTTCTGAAAATGACAATGTACTGATAGCTGACTTGACAATGTGAATCTTGCGGGTCTCCTCCGCATTCTCCTCATTCACGGAGCGCATCATCTCAAGACCAACAACCGTGGTTCCGTACTCACACAGAATAATGTCATCAATATCATACTGGCAATCACTCTTATACATAAAGAGTGTTCCAAGACGTTCGCCGGCAATATCAATCGGTGCGATGATTGCCTGATATTTCTTGACATCACCCTTGGCGAATCCCAGTGTCTCCAAATTGACATTCTCCTTGGTGGACAGAACACTTAACAATCTCTCATTCAACATGTGATCAATAAATTCACCGACTTCATCATCAATTAATTCCTTAATCTCATCCACTCCGTCGCACAAGCTGCTTCCCAGGACCTTGCCCTTCTTACTGATAACAAGCGTATTCGACACCAGTATCTCACTAAGAACCTGACAAATATCGTTGAAAACTACCTTGTGGGAATTATTGTTGTGAAGAAGCTTATTGATTTTCCTCGTCTTATCAAGTAACTGAACACTCATCCCTGTAACCACCCTTTCTATAAAAGCTGCAGCCCCCTGTATAAGAGTCTGCTGACATCTGCATCATAATCGGGTAAAATAAAATTAGCAAGCAGAATTAATACTCTACTTGCTAAGTTTAACATAAATATTTTGAATATACAATAGTTTTTATGTGTTTTTTGTAAATAGTCTGAAATATTGTTATATTTCTTATTATTTTAACAATTTAATATTTAGGAATAATTACTTTTTCTCCATCACATAGCCGCACTTCTCGTCAGCGCATACGAGCTTATTGCCTTTTTCAACCATATATCCGCCGCAATCAGGACACTTTCGGTCTGACGGTTTCTGCCATGACATAAAATCACATTTAGGAAAGCCCTCACAACCGTAGTATTTTCTTCCCTTCTTGGTCTTACGGATGACAATGTCCTTTCCGCATTTCGGACATGGTACGCCAATCTTCTCAAGATAAGGCTTGGTATTGCGGCATTCAGGGAATCCCGGGCAGGCCAAGAACTTGCCATGAGGGCCATATTTAATGACCATCATCTTTCCGCACACGTCACAAGGAACATCCGACACTTCGTCCTCAATCTTAACCTCCTCAAGCTCTTTCTCCGCATTCTTAACAGCCTCGTCAAGGTCAGGATAGAAGTTGCTTACAACCGTCTTCCACTGTATACTTCCGTCAGCAACACCATCAAGCAGCGATTCCATATTGGCTGTAAAATTCACATCGACGATGACAGGAAATGCCTTCATCATAATGGTATTAACTGCTTCTCCAAGTTCGGTCACATAGAGATTCCTATTCTCCTTGGCAACATATCTTCTATTAATAATGGTTGTAATTGTAGGTGCATAGGTACTTGGACGTCCGATTCCCAGCTCCTCCAGAGTCTTTACCAGTGTTGCCTCCGTATAATGCGCAGGCGGCTGTGTAAAATGCTGCTTGGTATCCACATCCTCAAGGCTCACCTTGCTGTCAACTGAAAGACCGCTGACCATTGAATTGTTCTCCGGCTTCTCATCCTCTTCCTCTGCATAGACTGACATAAAGCCGTCAAAGGCAAGTCTGGATGCCGAAGCGGAGAAATGGTGCTCCCCTACGGTAAGCTTTGCCGTTGAAGTCTCATATCTCGCAGGCTGCATACGGCTTGCAACAAACCGCTTCCAAATTAGCTGATACAGACGGAACTGATCCCTTGAAAGTGAATCCTTAACCTTGGCAGGAATAAGTTCAATATCTGTAGGACGAATAGCCTCGTGGGCGTCCTGAATCTTCTTTCCGTTGTCATTTTTCGTATCAAGGGGAGCATAGTAATCCACACCGTAGTTATTCTTAATATACTCTCTTGCAGCCATGTCCGCTTCGGTAGCAACACGGGTGGAGTCGGTTCTTAAGTAGGTTATAATACCGATGGTTCCCTCTCCCTCGATATCAACACCCTCATAAAGCTGTTGCGCGATACGCATGGTCTTCTGGGTTGAAAAATTGAGGGACTTGGCCGCTTCCTGCTGAAGAGTACTTGTTGTAAACGGCAGTGGTGCTTTTCTTATGCGCTCTCCGTTCTTCACATCTGCTACAGCCGCAGTCTTTCCATTGATTCCGTCAAGGATTTCGTTAAGCTCGGCTTCGCTGTGAATTGTCCTGTTCCCCTTCTCATCACCTGTATACTTGGCAATAAGCGGTTTCTTCTCTCCCTTTATCTTAAAAACGCCGTCAATTGTCCAATACTCTTCAGGAATAAAAGCATTAATCTCAGCTTCCCTGTCACATATTATACGCAGAGCCACAGATTGGACACGTCCCGCGCTTAAGCCCCTCTTAACCTTCTCCCAAAGGACGGGACTTATGCGGTAACCCACCATTCGGTCAAGAATTCTTCTTGACTGCTGTGCGTCCACAAGATTCATGTCAATCTTACGCGGTTCTTTAATGGAAGCCTTGACAGCATTCTTGGTAATCTCATTAAAACTTATACGGTTGATATCCTTGTCTTCAAGCTTAAGCGCCTTGGCCAGATGCCATGAAATAGCCTCTCCTTCGCGGTCAGGGTCGGTTGCAAGGTATACCTTGTCCGCCTTCTTAACCTCACGTCTTAAATGTGCCAGAATATCTCCCTTACCCCTTATAGTTATATATCTTGGTTCAAAGTCATGTTCTGTATCAATCCCCAGCGAGCTCTTAGGTAAATCGCGCACATGTCCCTGTGATGCAACAACTTCATAATTAGAGCCTAGAAATTTTCTGATAGTCTTCACTTTTGCCGGAGACTCTACAATTACAAGATATTTTGCCATGACAATTCCTCCACTTCTTATTCCCCACGCACGTACAGCCCTCCTCTCCTGTATGCCAGACCTGCCAGTTCCAACTTGACAAGTCCCCCCGACACCTCCTCAGAAGTGAGACCGCTTTTACGAATTAAATCGTCAACGCTTTGTGGGTTAAAATCTAGTTGACTATACAACATTTTTTCAGGCTTTGCAAGTTTAATTTGTGAAAAATTCATGATATTTTGCTTATTTCTTTGTAAAACATCGATTTTTTGTTCTTCGCTTACCGTAATTCCAAGCTCAAAATATATATCTTCCATGCATGAAACAATAGCTGCTCCCTGCCTGATAAGACGGTTGCAGCCGGCACTTAGCCTGTCGCTTACACGTCCCGGAACAGCCATAACTATTCGCCCTTGTTCAAGAGCATGGTCTGCTGTTATAAGAGAACCGCTTTTTTCATCGGCCTCCACAACAATTACCACATCGGCAAGACCGCTTATTATACGGTTTCTCATTGGAAAGAATCCGGATGAAGGCTTCATATCCGGTGGATATTCAGATATAATTCCCCCTCCATTTGCAATTATTTCATCATAAGTAAAACGGTTTTCCGGAGGATAACAGTAATTGACTCCGCTCCCAAATACCGCAAAAGTCCGTCCACCACTTACACTTAAGCATCCATTGTGCGACGCTGTATCTATTCCCCTGGCAAAGCCGCTGACAATCTGTACATCTCTCACCGCAAGCTGCTTCGCAATTTCCTTTGCCATAATCCTTCCATATTCACTACAGGCACGGGCACCGACTATCGCTGCTGTCTTTCTGCCGGAATCCGGCAGGCTTCCTTTGTAATAGAGTATGTACGGCACTTCAAAAATATCCCTTAGGCGTTTTGGATATTCTTCCGAATCCACCGACACAAGCTTGACATCGGATGAAAGAAGCTTTTCATATTCAATTGAAAGTTTCTCTTTTAACCTTTCATCCAAAAGTATCTGTATATCCCTATCCGCATATCTTATTCCAGAAGATGCATAAATCCTTCCAATATACTCTCCTGCCCTGTCTGCCCCTACATCCGCTGCAAGGCTGTACAAATCACCCACATTTTCCACTGCTTTTGTCAAAGCAGCTATCTTTTTTGAGCCGATTCCCGGAAGGCTTGTAAGCCAATGCCATTCCCTGATATGAGCTCTTTCATATTCTTTTGTCTTCTTACTATCCATCATAGCTGTTCAGCCCCCTTATCCTTCACTCTGTAGCTTAGTGCCTCCAGGATATGTGTATGCCCGATATGCTCCTCACCTTCGATATCTGCCAGCGTTCTTGCCACCTTTAGGGTCTTATAATATGCTCTGGCACTCAGACCATAATGTTCATAGGCATCCCTCATTAGCCCTTCGGATTCCCTGCCAAGTACGCAGTACTTCCTTATCTCTTCATTGGTCATCCTACTGTTGCACCTGTCATCTCCCAGACGCTCTCTCTGGATTTTCCAAGCCTTCTCCACCGCTTTCCTCATTCCTGCACTTGTATATATGGTATCCTCACAGTTTTGCCGTACCGCTCCGTGCTTACCCGACAACTCATCAAAGCTGACTCTCTGAAGTGAAATCGAGATATCAATACGGTCAAGAATCGGTCTGCTGATTCTTCCATAATGCCGGTTCACCTCCCACTGTGTACATCTGCACTTCGTTCTGTCGGGATAAAAGCCGCAGGTACAGGGATTCATGGCAGCCGCCAGCATGAAGTCTGCCGGAAGTTCATAGGCTCCCGTGACCCGGTTAATCATGATTTTTCCGGTTTCAAGAGGCTCCCGCAATTGTTCGATTACTCTTGTATCATAGCGTGTCAGCTCATCAAGGAAAAGCACACCCTTCGAGGCCAACGACACCTCTCCGGGCTCAATGAATCTGCCACCTCCGGCCAGTGCCGCAGGAGTAATAGAATGATGCGGTGCCCGAAAAGGTCTTTCCTCCATATTCTCCCTATCCGCCAGTTTTCCCGCAACACTGTAAAGACATGCCAGCTCCAGCTGCTCTGACTCCGACATCGATGGCATTATCGTAGGTATACGTGATACCAGCATCGTCTTTCCTGCTCCCGGTGGACCCATCAGCAGAATATTATGCCTGCCTGCAGCAGCCGTAAGCATTGCCTTCTTAGCATATTCCTGACCTGCAATGTCGGCAAAATCAAGACTCGGCTTTTTACTTTTGAATTTATTAGCTTCATTATTTTTCTCATTAACATATACTTTGTCCTGTATCTCATTACAGTCAGTTGATTTTTCATCATGAATCATCTTGTAAGCTTCGTCCACCAGTTCCGACAGGTGAGCTACCGGAATTATCTCAATCCCAGGCACCAGCACCGCCTCATCATAATTGGCAAGAGGAACAATGCAGCCGGTACGACCCGCCTTATAAGCAGCGAGCACCACAGGAAGCACTCCTCGCACGCCTATAACGCTTCCATCAAGCCCAAGCTCTCCTATGACAACCTTCCCCTTAAGCCTTTCCTCCGAAATAATACCCATCTCCTCGAGAATCGCACAGGCAACAGCCAGGTCGAAGCCTGTCCCCTCCTTTCTCATTGCCGCCGGAGCAATATTAATTGTCACACGCCCCTGCGGAAATGGAAAGCCGCACTTTTTTACCGCAACTCTTATCCTCTCTCTGCCATCCTTCACCGAACTTCCCAGGTTTCCTGTCATCTCTATATCCGGAAGACCTCCTGACACATCTGCCTCAACCTCAAGCAGTGTTGCACCCATGGCTGTGACCATCGCACAGCCTACCTTACTTACCATACGCTAACCCTCCATATTGTATATAATTGTTAGGCATTTGCGAAACTCAGTGATTTGCCAACGGACGTTGTGAAATTTTACTATATTGTCGTCGGACACGCTTTCGCTTGATTGCCAATATAGTAAAATTGAACAAATGTTCAGTGATATATTTGTGTTTCGTAATTACCTAGTATGATTAAGGTGTCAAAACATGCTGATTTATGTTATGAGTGCATACTGCGTTATATTTATGCCTGGCAGTTCCGATGTACGAAGCTAAGATGTTCCAGGAACTCCGTAATGTTATTGACACCCTGACCTTTATAAAATAATAATAAAAATATTTACTT
>CAMAKT010000015.1 GCA_945836135.1 uncultured Clostridia bacterium
ACAGTTCTTCACCGTTGAGTCCATATGCCGCAGTTTCCATCTTCTCTATTATCCCTTCAAGTTCCTCTTTTGACAGTGAAGGCAGGTTCTCCTGAACTTCCTCCTCGTTGTTATCATGCTTATCATCATCCTGCTCCAACTGTGAAAGTATGCAATCCTTTTTCTTTAACTGCGAATACAGTCTTGCATACTCTGACATAAGCTCATTATGATTCTCAAATATATAATCAAGTCTGTTCTCCCTTCCGGCAGCCTCCAGCCTTCTGGCGAGTTCCGAAATATGCACAGCACCTATGCTTTTCATTGCACTCTTTATTCCATGTACAGCTATGGTATAATCAGTCCAGTCCTTATTCTCAAAAAACTCCTTAAGCTGAGCTCTGGATGTTTCATAATCCTTACAGAAGCCCTGAAGTATCTTTATGTACTGTTCCCAGCCATTGCAGTAGAGCATTCCGCTTTTTACATCAAGTCCTTCTATGCAAAGTTCTTCTTCATTGCGGTCAGGTTTTGTATGGTTATCCAAATCAATAATCTTCTCCGGAGGAAGATTTCTCTTAAGCACTCTTTCAAGCACAGACCTCTCCACAGGCTTTTCCAGGAAATCATTGAAGCCCTCCGCAATCAGCATTTCACGGGTACCAGCAACCGCATTGGCAGTAAGAGCAATAATCGGCACCTTACGATAATAGCTTCCTACTTTATTTCTTATACGGTGCAATGCTTCAACTCCGTCCATTTCCGGCATCATATGGTCCATAAATACAAAATCATAGTCCTCGGACGTTATCTTTTCCAGAGCCTCCCCACCGCTTTGTGCTGTAGTAACCTTAATTCTGTAGCTTTCAAGGAAGCCCTCTATTACACGAATGTTCATTTTATTGTCATCCACCACAAGCACTCGTGCATCATGGGTTGTGAACTTACCTCCGGTGGATTCCCTCTCCCGCTTATCGTACTGACCATTTAACACCGACACGATAGTCAATATGTAAAAAGGCTTGTATATTTTGAGGAAATCAGGATTGGTAATGTATTTTTCCTCCGAACGATTCAGAACTATTACTACATTTGTCTGCTTAGCCAGCTTGTCAAAATATTCCATATCCTCACGATACTCTACAAAACTGATAAAAATATGGGAAAAGTGCTCCTTTTCCTCTCTTCTTTGCAATTCTGCAAGATTACGGCACATACAGCATCTGCCTCTTAGCTGCTCTGCCATGTGAATAATATTGCTGGAATATTCATCACGTATTGCTTCCATGTCAAATTGCTCCATCTCAATGTATGTTGCAACATTAACACTTTCCCTGTCATTAATTGCTGCCACAGGTGCCTCATCAAGTACCTTCTGCGGAACTACAAATCTTACTGTGGTACCTTTTCCCGGCTTGCTCTTAATAGTTATGGCACCGCCCATTTTCTGTACCAATGCCTGTGAAATTGCCAGACCTAATCCCAGTCCTCCCTCCTGACGTTTTCTGCTTGTGTCAGCCTGATTAAAGCTTGTAAATATTTTTTCCAGGTTTTTCTCATCGATTCCGATTCCGGTGTCCTTTACAGTAACCAGCAGGTTAATTCCATATGACTCTCGGCGAAAACCTACAATGATGCTTACACAACCCTTCTCGGTGAATTTGATTGCATTATTTACAAGATTCATTATCACTCTTCTAAGCTTTTTCTCATCACCCAGCAAAGCACATGGTATATTAGCATCACAATCAACAATCAGTTCTATATTCTTTTCATTTTTACGGGCAATTGTCATGTTGATGATATCATTAATAGTTGACGCAATATTATATGCCTCTTCCTCATACTCAATCCTGCCTGTATGAAGCTCTGAAAAATCCAGAATATCACTCACAATACCCATGAGGTTCCTACCCGCTGTCTGTATGCCTCGAACCCTCTCCTTAGCACTGTCCGGAAGTTCATCCTGCTGCAACAGTTCCCCCATTCCGCAAATTGTATTTATTGGCGTCCTGATTTCATGACTGACATTTGCCAGGAAATCATCCTTACTGTTCTCAACCGATTTGAGTTCCTTAATAACCTCTATGAGCTGATAGCTTCCCTCCCTGTTTCTCTTCGTCCATGTATACATGGTCTGCTCCAAAAGAAAGACATTAATGAGCTGCACAATCACCTTCCTTATCTCCACTATGGAACCCATCGGTATGGTACATGCAATAAATCCATGATACAGGAAAATAAATACAGCCGGGATAATCGTAAAAAGTATTATCTGCTCAATCCCATACAAGCCAAGCAGAACAACCGACACGATGAATATCGGAAGAGCGCTTGAAAGTTTCTCCATGCATACCGCATACAGAGTAACGGTAATCTGAAATATTACAGCGGACAATTTTGCCCTGAATACATAATCCTTGTATTTGCCTACATTTATAATCCAGCATGCTGACAATCCTATAAGGAGCAATATAGTAAACCATTCACCCCATTTCTGCTCCAGAGCCTCTGTTATCATAAATGAATTATAGACTGTGTAAATTACCAGCAAGAATTTTTCTATTTTTCTCTGATTATCTACCGTATAGACGAAATTTTCCAAACCAATCCCTCCTAACCTCTGTACGCAGAATCCGTATGCTTCTTTCGCAAATGCTTCATGTTGCATCTGCAGCACTTGCGAAAAAAGCATACCGGCGTCATCCGGTTATATCCTCCGTGTCGGTGGAAACATCCCGGTGCCGGTATGCCTTATTCCGCATTAGACTTTAGTACTTTCCAAAGCCATCCTTTAATGAAATTATCTGTTCATTCTTGTCGGCAGTGTTTTCATATCTGTAAGGCGAGCCATCGCCCATTCCCATGGTCATGCCTGACTGACTCTTAAGTCTGTATACCGCAAGCATATCCTTCACATGACTTGCCTGATTTGACAATTCAACGCTGGCAGCCGCACACTCTTCACTTGTAGCGGAGTTAGTCTGAACTACCTGTGACACCTGCTCTATTGCCTGATCAATCTGCGCAATAGCTGTTGCCTGGTAGTTGGAAGCCTTGGCAATTTCAGTGATTATGCTTTCACTCTGCTTTACAACATTGTTGATCTTTTCCAGAGATTCTGCCGTTTCATTGGCAATTCTTGAGCCTATACCTACTTTCTGGATGGAATCCTCTATCATCTCTGCAGTCTCTGCTGCTGCTGAAGAACTCTTTGCTGCAAGATTTCTTACTTCCTCAGCTACTACTGCAAAGCCCTTTCCTGCATCTCCGGCCCTTGCTGCCTCTACGGCCGCATTGAGTGCCAGTATATTGGTCTGGAAAGCAATATCATCAATCACCTTGATAATCTTGGAAATGCCCTCAGATGCCTTATTGATTGCTTCCATAGCTACAACCATGTCCCGCATCTCCTCATTACCCTTCTTAACATCCGCAATTGTCTCCGCCATCAAATCAGCAGCAACATTAGCCTGTGCGGCATTCTCCTTTGTCTTTTCTGCAATATCCGTAATGGATGCTGTAATCTGCTCAATGGCACTGGCCTGCTCTGTTGAACCCTGTGCTAATGCCTCGCTGGCACTTGCTACCTGTGAGGAGCTTGTAGTAACCTGATATGCAGAATCCTGAATGCCGCTCAAGGCACGAAGATTCTGGTTAACCAGTTTTCTAAGAGCAAGTCCCATAACATCCTCATCTGATTTTGGGCGCACCTCTATCGTAAGATTACCATCTGCAACCTCCTGTGCCACCTTAGCATCATAGCGGATATTGTCTATAACCTTCTGAAGATCATCAATTAATGCTCCGAACTCGTCATTGTTGAACTTCTCCATCTTGATATCCACCTTGCCCAGCGCAAGCTCGTCAGCCGCATCATTAAGTACAGCAAGTGACTTTCTGATTGTTTTTAATACGTAAACAGTTATAAATGTACAGATTCCCAAAAACAGAATAACCTCAAAAATCATAAATATCGCATAGCTTCCAAGATAATGCTCAGGATTATCCACATTGATAATAGTGGACGCCGTGCTATAGCTTATTCCCAGTGATAACATAAGCAAAACTTCAATTAAGACAAAAGCAGTGATTAATTTTGTGCGTATTTTTACATTTTTCATATTGACTATTCTCCTTCTTCCATAGTTTCTTCACTTACCTGCTCTAACATTGTCAATACATCATCCCTAAGCAACTTGTCAGGGTCTAACAACAGTTTCACACTGTCTCCCACCTTGCCTATTCCGTAAACATATTTATTCTGAGACTTATCGTCATGCCCGATTGTCGGAGACGGCAGGATATTCTCTTCTTTAATCTCAACCACCTCTGCAACCTTCTCAACAATCAGTCCCACTACGGTATCCTTCACATTAATTACAATAATACAGGTTCTGTCATTATATTCTATCGGCTCCTGTTTGAATCTTATCCTGACATCTATTACAGGTATAATCTTACCTCTAAGATTAATCAGTCCCTTAATGTAATCCTCACTTTCGGGAATCTCAGTTATTTCCTGAAAAACAATTATTTCATTGACATATTGTATTTTCAGACCGAAATACTCATTTCCCGATTTGAAAGTTACATACTTATCCTGCTGTGTGTCCTGCACGCTCATAAGCACATTTTCCTTTCTTTTTGTTTATTGAATCTGCGGATTGTTGTGCACTCCCCGTAATTACTCTACCAGTCCCGCCGCATCTAAAATCAGTGCGATACTGCCATCGCCCAACTGGGTACAGCCGGATAAACCTTTCACCTTCTTAATATAGTCAGGAATAGGCTTTACAACAATTTCCTGCTTGCCTATCAGCCTGTCCACCATAAGGCATATTGTCTTTTTTTCCGCCTCAATAATCACTAACATTCCTTCCTTGTCATCAGGTGTATAGTCCTTAAGGTCAAAGCGGTCACCTATACGCATAACCGGATAGCCCTCACCTCGAAGCATAACGAATTCTTCTCCGTTTGGCTGACGGATTATCTTATTGTCACGTACACCCACGAACTCCTTGACAACTCCGGTTTCAATAACGAAGGAAGAATTACCTACTTCCATTACTATTCCGTCAATGATTGCCAGCGTAAGCGGTATCTTAAGACACATAAGGCTGCCCTGACCCGGAGTACTTTCAATCTCAAGGGTGCCTCCGATTGACTGAAGATTGGATACAACCACATCCATTCCCACGCCTCGTCCGGAATATTCCGTTATCTTCTCATTGGTGGAAAATCCCGGAAGCGTAATGAACTGATATACTTCCTTGTCAGTGTACTCCGACTCTTCCTTGTTGCGGTCAAGCAGTCCCTGCTTTCTCGCTTTGGCAAGAATCTTCTCCCGGTCAAGTCCCTTGCCGTTGTCCTGCACACCAATCCACACCTTGCCTGATTCTGTTTTAGCCCACAGGGTTACCTTGCCTTTTTCGGTCTTACCGCTTGCTGCACGTTCTTCCACAGTCTCAATACCGTGGTCTACTGCATTTCTTACAAGGTGCATCAATGGGTCTGAAATATGCTCTATGATGTTCTTATCAACCTCTGTATGCTCTCCTGACATTTCAAATTCAATTTCTTTTCCAAGCTTTCGTGAAACATCGAATACAATTCGATTCATCTTCTGGAAGGTATTAGTAAGTGGCACCATTCTCATGCTCATAATCACATTCTGAAGGTCTGTGGATATCTTGCTCATCTGGGCTGCTGCCTTGTTAAAATTATCAAGCTTAAGTCCCGGTATTCTCAGATCCTGATTCTGCAAAACCACGGACTCGGATATAACCAGCTCTCCAATAAGATCCATGAGCATATCCATTTTCTGGACATCCACACTGATAAATGCAGCCTTCTCCTGTTTCTTAGGCTTATCCTTCGCAAGCTTCTTTCCCCTGCCCGGTTCCTTGGATTCAATAACGAAATCACCCGGAGCAATAGGCTTTGGCTCCACAGGCTTAGACGCCTCCTTCGGTACCACTGTGGCAGCACTTTGTTCTGCTGCAGCCGCCTCTGCCTTTGCCTCGATTTCCTCCACGCTGGAATCCAAATCAATTCTTATTTCCGAACCAAAGCTGTCAAACCCCTGCTGGAACTCCTTTGCAGTGCACTGGCAGATATCTACCTTTTTGAGTTCATAGCCTTCTTTTATCAGAGCATGTAATTCTTCTTCACTGCTCTGGGTCTGAAGAAGAATCTTAAAGCCGTTCTCAAGAATCTCATCTGCAGCCGATTCATCTGAAATAATATCCTCAGGATAGTGCATCAGATCCTCTGCAATCTCTTTCAGGGAGTACACTATCTTGTATGCATGTACATTTGCAAGCTGTATATCGGAATTAAAGGTTAAGTATATCTTGTAAAAATGGCTTGCACTGGTAGCCATCGGCGCAATATAGAACTGCTTAGGCTCCTCATGTACATTTTCCTTGATTTTTTTCTCTTTCTCGCCCTCTCCGCTCTTAATTTTGTTCAGGAACTTATCAATGGATGCCACAATCTCTGTTGCATCTCCGTCCGCTGTTTCGCCATTCTGAATCTTGTCCATCTCAGCGGTAATAAAATCCGCCACCTTAAGGACATGCTCTACCAGCTCAATATGCGGTACGTTCTGAGGGTGTGACTCTCTCAGATAATAGAATACATCCTCCAGCTTATGAGACACCTTGGTAATCTCATCAAACATCATCACACCTGATGATCCTTTGATAGTGTGCATTGTACGGAAAATTTCGTTAATGCTGTCATCATCAAAGCATTCTTCATCCTTCTGTTCCAGTACAATCTCCTGAAGGCGTTCAAGCAGTTGTCCGTTTTCAAACAGGTACATATCGAGCATTCCCTGTGTATTAAACTCTTCTGCCATTTAGCGCTCCTTTCTATACCAGTCCAAGTTTCTTAAGTGCCTGTTCAAAACGTTCCTGATCTATCGGCTTTCCTGAATAAATCGTACAGCCAAGTTCAAATGCTTTCTTAACGTTTCTCTCATCATTCAAGGCCGTTGTCATAATTACCTTTACTGCATCTTCCTCAGGGATACCTCTTTCTTTCTCAATGTTCCTGATTCCCAAAAGTGCCTGGTAACCGTCCATAACCGGCATCATGATATCAAGGCAAACCAAATCATAGGGTTCACCATCCTCCATTGCCATCATGAAGGCGTCCACTGCCTCCATCCCATCCACAGTGACATCACATTCACCGTATTTTGACAAGAATGATGTCATAAATTTCCTTGTCACAAAATCGTCTTCTGCCAGTAAAATTTTCATACGCATTCCTTTCTGCCATCTACATTCTGCCAAGCAGCATATATGTTCTCTTAGCAATATCCGGCAATCTTTCCTGATACTCCACCGCACCGATATCGTATGCCACCTTCGGCATACCATATACGACACAGGTCGTTTCATCCTGTCCGATTGTCCTTGCTCCCGCTTTCTTCATAGCCAGGAGTCCTTTTGCGCCATCGCCTCCCATTCCTGTAAGTATGATACCAACCGCTCTGTCCTTTGCTGTCTCAGCGACAGAATTAAACAGGACATCAACAGATGGACAATGACCATTAACCTTCGGTCCCGGCTTAATAATAACCTGATAGTTGCCGTTCACCTTAACAAGCTGCATATGTGCATCTCCTCCGGGTGCTATAAGAACCTGCCCCGGAACCACCAAATCCCCTGTCTGGGCCTCTTTTACACTGACCTGACATGTATCGTTAAGCCGCTTGGCATACATCTGTGTAAAGCCTACCGGCATATGCTGTACAATCACAACTCCCGGAATATCTCTTCCGAAATCTTTAATTACCGAAGCTATAGCCTCAGTTCCTCCTGTTGATGCTCCTATTGCCACAACCAGATCCTTTTTGTCACCTGTAAGGGGTTGATTCTGTTCAGGCAGGGGCGGCTTTTTCCTGCTGCTTACCTTGGCTATGGAAGCCACCTTAATCTTAACCGGAAGCTCATTCTTTACAAAAGACTCAAGCTGAGTGCGTCCCGCTCCCGACGGCTTGGCAACAAAATCAACTGCCCCCGCATTCATGGCATCAAATACCTTGTCGCTCAATGAGCTAATAACCACAACAGGAAGCGGATACTGCGGCATCAGCTTTCTTAAAAATTCTATACCGTTCATCCTTGGAAGTTCAAGATCCAAGGTCATTACATCCGGATGATATTTTATAATGGCATCTCTCGCCTCGAATGGGTCTTTTGCGGAAGCTACCACTGTTATTGCCGGATCCTCATTCAGGTTTCTTACAAGAAGCTCCCTGAATACGATGGAATCCTCCACCACCAGTACTCGTATCTGACGCATAATCTGTCTCTTCCCTCCTACTTACGGAAAATAGATGGCTGGATAAGCTCAAGAGGTACACTGCATCTGTCTATGGTTTCCGTTCTTCCCACAAACAGGTACCCTCCGGGCTCCATCACGTCATATACCTTCTGAATTAACCGATTTTTGGTATCTTTATCAAAATAAATCATTACATTGCGCAAAAAAACGATATGCATTTTTCTTTTAAAAGGAAAAACGTCCATAAGATTAAACTGCCGGAACATAATCTCGTCCTTTATTTCCTTTGTGACCTCGTATCTGCCATCCTGAAGCGGACGTAAAAAACGACGTTTCCAGTGTTCAGGCAGACTTTCTATCTGTGACTTGTCATATCTGCCCTCCGTAGCCTGCGCAAGAGCATCCGTTGAAATATCCGTTGCAAGTATCTTCGTATCCCACTTATTATGTTCAAACCCAAAATAATCCTTAAGAAGCATGGCAAGCATATATGGCTCCTGCCCTGTTGATGCAGCGCCGCACCATATACACAAATCCTTCCTTGCAGCCTCCTTCTCACGGAGCTGCGGCAGCACCTTTCCCCTTAAAAAGTCAAAATGCTCAAACTCTCGCATAAAATAAGTATGATTTGTCGTCAGTATATTTACCAACTCGCGTTCATATCTGCCCGTAATATCGCTTTCAACCACATTCATGTATTCACTGTAGCTGTGAAAGCCATTTGCCCTCATATAATTTTCCAAACGGCCCTCTACAATCTCCTTCTTGCGGCTTAAATCAATACCGTACCGGCTTTTCATAAAACGATATATATGCAGAAATTCTTCCTGTGTCATTTGCTTTCTACCTCCCGGTTAGCGTAACTGCCGGGCAATCTTCTTAAGAATCTTATAAATCCCGGGATTGAACCTGCTTCCCAAATCGGCTTCCATTATTTCCAATGCCTGCTCCTGTGAAAATGCCTCACGATATGTACGTTTCTCCGTAAGTGCGCAATATGTACCCACAACACCCACAATCTGCGCCGAAAGTGGAATTTCATCTCCCTTTCTTCCTGTAGGATAACCGCTTCCATCCCAGTTCTCGTGATGATAATTTGCAATATCTATGGACATTTTTATAAAAATATTGTCATATCCTATTCCCTTAATATCTCTGAGCACTCTTGCTCCGATAGTAGTATGCTTGCGCATGATTGCATTCTCCTCGGCGTCTAACGCTCCCTCTTTCTGGAGAATGTTTGTAGGAATAGCCATATTACCCAAATCGCAGAGCGGTGCGGCAAGTTCCATTGTATCAACAAAATTATCCGATATCAATTGCCCGAATTCGCTGGAAAGCTGCATTGCCTCCGTTAGCAGACGGCAGTTGGTGCTAAGCCTGTTCATGTAATTCTCATCGTAGTAGGCGTTCTCCCTGGCGATTCGTATCAGTGCATACAGAACGCTCTTTTTCTCCGCCTCAATCTGTTTTATCTGTTCGTTAAGGGATACCTGCAGCTTGTGGTTCATCTCTGCCATGCTGCGGTTAGCCTCATAAAGCTTAAGGTGCATTCCGACTCTTGCCTTTACAACCTCCGGTATAAAAGGCTTGGTGATATAGTCTTCACCTCCAAGGGAGAATCCCTTGACAATATCCTCCGGCTCATCAAAGGCTGAAATGAAAATAACCGGTATGTCTCTGGTATCCACATTGCTCTTAAGCTGTGTGCATACCTCATAGCCATCCATCTTAGGCATCGCAATATCAAGAATAATGAGCTGAGGTCTCAAGTGCTGAACCATCTTAAGTGCCTGAATACCATTCTCCGTCAGAATCGGCTGATACCCCATATCCGATATAATATCCCTTAATACAAAGCGGTTTGCTTCAACATCATCGACTATCAGAATTCGCAAAATCTCCTTGTTTGTCTTCTCCTCTGCCATATAGTCCTCCATGCCAGTCTATGTTAAAAGTACCATCTTCTTAAGCTTGTCAAATGCAGCCGTTGTCTTCTCATAATCACCCTTCTGAACAGCCATCTTAAGCCTGAGTGCTGCACTTCTCACCTCGGAGGGAGCTTCCTCCAGGAGTTGCTTGACTGTCTCAGCAAACATCTCTGCTTTCTCCCAGTTCTCCATCTCCACCGCAAGAATAAGCTTCGACATTTTCTTCTCAAGCTCATGCAGATTCTCCGCTTCGCCGAACTTCCACATCTTATCGCTTACACCTTCATTATTCAAATGCTCAAGCTTGTTAAGAAGAACCTGTCTCTTGGAATCATACTCACCCGCAGTATTCTCCGTTTCATTCTTCTGTGCAGTCCCTTCCGTCTCCTGCTCCGATGTCTCCACCCATATATTAAACGAAAACATTGTTCCTTTGCCGGCTTCACTCTTAACATGAATATTCCCACCCATAAGTTCCACAAGCTGCTTGCAAATATTAAGTCCAAGCCCCGTGCCGCCGTATTTTCTGGAAATGGATGCATCCACCTGCGAAAAACTCTTAAACAACTTATCCTGATCAGCCTTGTCAATACCGATTCCGGTATCAATCACCATAAAGAACAGTTCCATCCTGCTGCCTGTCTGGGCAGTCTTCACAACCTCAACATGAATGCTTCCTACAGAAGTAAACTTGTAGGCATTGGATATCAGGTTATTAAGCACCTGAACAATTCTTAGTTCGTCTCCGATTATGTACTCCGGTATCTCAGGTGATACTGACACAGAAAAATCAAGTCCCTTTTCCGTAATCTTATTGGAATGATTGCCCTTTACATACTCAATCATATTGGCAAAATTAAATCTACGCGGTTCTAATATAAATTTACCCGCCTCGAGCTTCGAGAAATCCAGAATATTATTGATAATGGAATTCATATCACGGCACCCGCGCTCAACCAGTCGCAAAAGCTTAATTCTGTCATTATCGGTCTCGCTGCTGAGCAGTTCCTGTGTATTACCCAGAATTCCGTTAACCGGTGTTCTAAGTTCATGTGTCACATTGGCAACAAACTCCGATTTGACCTTAAGCGCCTTCTGCGCCTCCTGCTCCGCCCTGACAGCTTCCTTCTCCAAAGAATTAATCTTGGAGGCATCCTCCGCCATGCAGATGTACAGTCTCTCATTCCCGCCTGCTTCCTGTTCTTCTTCGTCATAAAGAAGCACTCTCGCTTTCACCGGAAAACAGGTATTATTGCTGCGGTATGCCATCATTTCGTGCAGTTCTCCGCCGATAAGCCTGTCATTTTCATCAAGTTCAAACTCCGCATGAAATATATCCGTAACCGGGCGTCCTTCCAGCTCTTCATGCTCCAGTTTTCTCAGAGCGGTCTGATTAGCATATATGATTTCCATATTATGTTTAAAAACGATAATGATTTCCAATGCATTATCCATGGAAAATTGAAATAAGTCTTTTTTTCTCATTTTTTCTCCACCATTCGACCCTATTCGATAAAATTATAGTCCATTATAACTAATTATACAAGTATTTTTTCATAAATAACGGATATATTTTACTATTTTCTCATATTTTGATACAATTATAGTAAAAAATTTCAAAATAAAAAAACTTTGGCAGGTCTGTGCACCTTCCAAAGTTTTTCTATTAGCTATTTTCTGCTCCAGACATAGCAGTACGCCTGGGTTCTCGCAGCAAATTTATATTTTTTAAGCAACTCCCTTACCTCTGCCTTTGTGTACCAGCCCGGACAGATTTCCTCAAAGGTCGAAGTACTCTCCTTGAATTCCCCTCTTGCCTTTCCCACAATGCATACATTTGTCTCATTTGAAAAGCCCACAGCACTATAGCTTGTACCAATAATATCATCTATCTCATATAATTCAAGACCTGTCTCCTCCATGAGTTCACGCACTGCGCTCTGCTTCGGCTCTTCACCCGGGTCAATAAGCCCGGCAGGAAAGTTAATTACCCATTCTCCGACAGCCATTCTAAATTCCTTGTTAAGGAGTATTCTTTCATCAGCCTCATCCGTAGCAATAATCACAACTGCATCCGCCACTTTACCATGAAGTCCTTCATAATCCGAGATTTCTGTGCTGCGGCTTATCATCTCGTAAATTTTCTTCTGGCCGTCCACAGTCTCATATTCAACATCATAACGGGTAATAAATTTTCCCTCTTCTTTTTTTGTAATCCCTTTATACTTCATATTAATCTCCATTTCTCCCAAATACACTTAACATTCAAATCCCTTTTCGTAGGAATAGCGCACCGTGACGCTCTGTCGTATGTCCTGAACACTCATTCCAAGGCTGATTTTATATTCTCCCGGCTCAACGCGGTAACCGTGAAGCTGCTCGTCATAATAAGCAAATGCACTCCTGTCAAGTATAAACTTAAGATTTTTCTTCTCCTCCGGTTCAAGAGCCTTCTTCTTAAACGCCTTAAGCTCCATAATCGGCCGTTCCACTCTGCCCTGTGGCGGCGTAATATATAGCTGTACGGTTTCTTTTCCTTTTCTAGTCCCTATGTTTCTAAGTGCAGCAGATACAATGACCTTGCCGCCCTCACAGCGCACATCAGGTATACCCAGTGAGAATTCAGTGTAGGACAATCCATGTCCGAAGCAGAAATTCGTCTCTATATTATGGCTAACATAATAACGGTAGCCCACAAAGACTCCGTCCTTGTACTCCAGCTTATCGCTCTTTCCAAATTCACCCAGCTTCACGGAATAAATGTCTTCCGTATGCTTAGGAAAGGTCTCAGGCAGTTTTCCCGACGGGTTAACATTGCCTGTAAGTACCTCTGCCACAGCAGTGGCACCTTCAAGGCCCGAATAGTAATACCATACAACGGCCTTCGCTTTATTAAGCCAATCCATCTCAACCGGAGCTCCGCCCATTATCACCACAACCGCATCCGGATTGGCATCTAACACCGCCTCAATCAGTTCATCCTGATGATATGGTAGTTTAAGACTTTCTTTATCACTACCCTCAACATCATAGTCATGATTGAGCCCGGCAAAGATGATTGTCTGTTTGCTTTCCCTTGCAAGTCTGACGGCACGATCACGGTACTCTATAATCTTCTTTTCAAGGGCATCCTTTTGGGCTTCACTATCTATGGTTCCCTGCGTGTCAGGCTCTTGTTTCCTGTCCTCAAGGCTGGTTTCCTGCCAGTTCTGTGACTGTGACGCTTCAGTATCCGGAATGAAATAACCTGGCTCGTATTCAATATGCGTGTCACCGCCTCCCGCATTAAGCAGCGCCATAAGAGGAGTCACCTCATAAAGTGCCTTAATCTCCGCACTACCTCCCCCGCAGGAATGTATCGCCGTAGCATTCTTTCCAATGACAGCCACTCTGTCAGACAGCTTAAGAGGAAGAATACTTTCCTCATTCTTAAGCAGAATAACAGACTCCCTGGCAGTTTTTTTCGCTGCCTTTATATGCTTCCCGCTGTGGTATCTGCCCTTTTTGCGTCTGCCTGTTCCCTCTAACATCTTAAGCCTGTACATAAGCCTCAGAATATTTCTTACCTTTTTATCAACAACCTCCTGCGAAATCTCTCCCCTCTGTATAGCCGCCTTAAGGGGATTTGCCATGCAGTACTCATCAAAATTATCAGTAACTGACATCTCAAGGTCGAGCTCGCTCTCGGCAGCCGCCTTGGTATTATGTACTCCGCCCCAATCGCTGATTACAGCACCGTCATAATTCCATTTCTTTCTCAAAATATCCCCTAAAAGAATTTTATTTTCGCAGCAATGCTGTCCGTTAAGCAGGTTATATGCGCCCATAATCGAATATGAATGTGCGCGGTGTACCGCAGCTTCAAAACCCGGAAGATATATTTCGTTAAGCGTTCTCTCATCCACTATCGTGTCCACCCACAGGCGGTTGGTTTCCTGTCCGTTCACAGCAAAATGCTTGACGCAGGCTGCAACATCCTGTTCCTGAATGCCCTCAATTAGCGGAACTGCCATCTCACATACAAGGTAAGGGTCTTCACTCATGTATTCAAAGTTCCTTCCGCACAGCGGCGTGCGCTTAATATTAATCCCCGGAGCAAGTATAACATCCTTGCCTCTTGCCCTGGTTTCACTGCCTAATACCCTGCCGCATTCCTTGGCTCTCTTAGGGTTCCATGTGGCCGCAATGGCACTGTTAGAGGGCAGATATGTCACCATATCCTCCCTGTCATATACGCCGTTCCATCGGTCATTATGAAACTCCTGCCTTACGCCCATAGGTCCGTCCGACATATAAAGCGGCGGCACTCCAAGCCTTGGCACCCCTTCATTGCGAAAAAGACCTGCCCCGTGAATCATGCCGATTTTCTCATCCAACGTCATCTGTTGTAAAATATTCTCAATCTTCTCCTCACGCATGAGGACAGCCTTTTTATTTTTCCCATCCCTTGTATATGTCTTTGTCATAATAATCCCCACTTCGATAATAAAATTAAAATTCTTTGATTTTATCGTTGCTGTCGTCGGTTGTCTTATCTATATTCTTAATCTGAACATAATAGCTTACACTGTCATTTACCACAACCTTAACCCTTTCGCCCACCCTATGACCTATAATGGCCTTTCCGATTGGCGACTCAATACTGATGTAATTATTCATGGAATTGCCGCGGATACTGGTGACAAGCTTGTAGGTCTCCGTCTCGTCATCATCCTCAAAATAGACCTCAACCGTATTGTTCAGTCCCACCTCGTCGGAGGATGAAGTATCTTCCACGATAGTGGCATTCTTAAGCATTCTCTCAAGGTAACGTATTCTACCGTCGTTGCGGTTCTTTTCCTTCTTGGCGGCATAATACTCGAAATTCTCGCTTAAATCTCCCTGCGCCCTTGCCTCCTTCACATCCTCTAATATTCTTTTTCGCTCCACGAGGCGGCGGTATTCTATCTCCTCCTCAATCTTCTTAACATCACTGGCAGTTAATCTCTCTCCCATTTCAATCTCCATTCCGAATACTATATTTATTTTCCCAGCACTTCCTTATACCATCTTCCGGACTCGGACAAATCGTCATCGGAAAAATCCGAAAGCTTGTTGTTGCCACCGGCAATCAGTGCAGATGTCTCATACTTGTTTGACAGATTCCAGATAAAGTAGCTCACTCCGCATTCATCCATGGCAGATATCCACTTATTACCCTCATCATAATTGTTCTGACCGCTTCCTGAAGCATCGCATATTCCGAATTCAGACACAATTACAGGCAGTCCGTCATCAATTGCCTTCTTCATTCTGTCTCTTAAGTAATCCCTGTGTGTGTCCGCATAGAAGTGAAGTGCATACATAATGTTCTCATAATCCGTAATAGGGTCTGCCGCTGCCTTGTCAATATCCTGGGACCATGTTGGTGTACCCACTATAATAATTGCCTCCGATGCATTTGCGCGGATAACAGGAATAATCTTTTCAGCGTAGGACTTGACACTGCTCCAGTCAACTCCGCCGTTAGGCTCATTACATATCTCATAGATTACGTTTCCGTAATCCTTATACTTTTCCGACATTTTATCAAAAAACTTCTCAGCCTCATCCGCATGAGCCCAAGGGTCCCTGTCATTTAGCACATGCCAGTCTATGATTACATACATACCAAGCTCTGTTGCCGCCGCAACTCCGGTGTCAATAAGCTCTTCCAGCTTCTGCTTATTATTGTCTCCGCCTTCGCAATAACCTCCCTCGGCAGTGTACATGGCAATTCTCACTGCATCCGCTCCCCAGCCAGCCAATTCTGCAAAGGTATCCTTATTCACATACTGCGGAAACCAGCCTATTCCATGTGTGCTAACGCCCTTAAGCTGATAAGCTTTGCCGTGCTCATCAAGCAGTGCTGCACCGTCAACTGACAGCCTGCCATGCAATGCGTAGGGGCTGCCCTCCGGAACCGTCACTGTATCCTGCGCCTGTGTCTCGGTGGTTGTCGGAACGGCAGTTGTTGTCTCTTCTGCGGTGGTTGTCTCGGTCACAGTTGTGGTCTTAACTGCTGTCGTTGTCTCAACCGCTGTTGTAATCTCGGCTGCGGTCGTGGTCTCGGCTACAGTTGTGGTCTCGATTGCAGTTGTGGTCTCGATTGCAGTTGTGGTCTCGACCGCAGTTGTTGTTTCTCCCGGGCTTGTGTTCTCCTGATTTGCTGTACCCTGATGAGTTCCGGTCTTTCCTGCACATGCGGTACATAATATCAGCAATAAAATAAATATAGCATTTAATGCAATTATTCTTTTTTCTCTGTTCATGTCCCCATTCCTTCCAATCATTCTGCATTGATATCTATATAATGCCATATTATTTTATTTTGTTCAAGCCTCTGGTGGCTTTCTTTTCCTACAGGAATTCCTCCGTCTTCACTGCAAGCTCATCGTCACTTATTATTGTTATTCGTCCATTGTCATACTGTTCGGTAACCCATTCATATACCTTCTTAACAACCTGTGAATTTTTGTCTACGCTCCCAATACCTTTTTTTCTCAAGTATTGGTTAATCCAGTATCCTACTCCCGCAATCCCGGATGTATTTGTAACCGACACCTTAGGTGGTCTGTTAAGTATTCTTTCGGTATCAAAAATATTGTATATTTCCTGATTCTTCATAAGCCCATCCGCATGAATTCCTGCTCTTGTAAGATTGAAATTCTCTCCAACAAACGGTGTCATAGGAGGAATATCATAGCCTGTCTCATTATGTATGTAGTCTGCGATTTCGGTTATTACCTTCGTGTTCATTCCATTCAGATGTCCCCTTAATGAAGCATACTCAAAAACCATTGCTTCAAGAGGTACATTTCCGGTTCTCTCTCCTATCCCAAGAAGTGAACAGTTGACAGCGCTGGCACCATACATCCAGGCTGTTGTTGCATTTACCACGCCCTTATAGAAATCATTGTGTCCATGCCATTCAAGCATTTCCGAAGGCACCCCGGCATAATGCTGAAGTCCGTATATTATTCCCGAAACACTTCTTGGCATTGAAGCTCCCGGATACGGAACCCCAAAGCCCATAGTATCACAGGCTCTGATTTTTATGGGAGTGCCGCTTTGGGCAGCCATATCCATCAGGCATTTCGCAAAGGGAACCACAAAGCCATAAAAGTCCGCCCGGGTTATATCTTCAAAATGGCATCTCGGCCGAAGCCCTGCTTCTATGCAGTCAGATACTATTCCTAAATACTTGTCAAGTGCCTGCTTCCTGGTAAGTCCCATTTTCTGGAAAATATGGTAATCTGAGCAGCTTACAAGTATTCCTGTTTCCTTAACTCCAATCGATTTAACCAGGTCAAAGTCTTTTTTATTTGCTCTTATCCATGTTGTAATCTCAGGGAACCGGTATCCAAGCCCCATGCATTTTTCTAAGGCTTTACGGTCTTTTTCAGAATATACAAAAAATTCTGTCTGCCGTATCATTCCATTAGGACCGCCTAATTTATGAAGCATTTTGTATATTTCTACCATTTGCTCTGTCGTATATGGAGCTCTTGACTGCTGACCATCACGGAATGTCGTATCTGTAATGAAAATATCCTCGGGCATATTTTCAGGTACCCTTCTATAATTGAATGCAATTTTCGGTATTTCCGTGTAAGGAAACATCTCTCTGAAAAGCTCCGGCTGTGCTGTATCCTGCAGTTCATAGCTGTATGGGTCCTGTTCCAATTTGTTGGTCTTCCTGCTTAGTCTTATTTCCTGCATATAAGAGCCTCCTTAATTCTATTATTTACGAATAATATACATTGTGATATATTATATGTAAAATGAATAATTATGATTGTAATAATTAGAATTTCGAATAATTAGAAAGTGAGACCTCTATGGATATAGAATCATTGAACACTTTTCTGGTACTGGCAAATACAAGGAATTACACCCGCGCTGCAGCTCAGCTTTTTGTAGCCCAGTCCACAGTCACAAACCGCATAAATGAACTGGAGAAGGAATTAAATTTAAAGTTATTTGCCCGTACCAACAGAAATGTGGAGCTTACAGCGGAAGGTGAAAGATTTAAAGAATATGCAGAAAAGGTCATATCTCTTACAAACGCTTCTCTCTCCGAAATAAGCTCCTACAAAAAATTTTCCAATCACCTGCGCATAGGATGTTCCGATTCAATCTATGAAGGACATCTGGCACCGGCTATTTTATATCATCATAAGAATTATCCTGATGACTCATTAAAAATCACTATTGGCTTGTCTTCCCATCTGATAGAACAGCTACAGGATAATATTTATGATGTCATTTTTACATATCTGCCATTAACCAATTCAAAATATCACTGTGAAGTCTACAAGCAGGATAAAATGATTCTGGTCACTGATTACGAGAACATCAAATATGAGCACGGAATATACAGACAGGAACTAATAAAAGAAAACTATCTGATGTGTAATTATGCTCTTCAGGATGTGGGTCAGTTCATACGAGGACTTTTTCCAAAATATCACCAGTTTGCCCTTGAAATTGATGACTGCTCCAAGATTATACCTTTTATATTTCATTCCAATAATTATACCTTTCTTCCAAGCGATACTGCCATACCCTATCTCGAATCCAAAAGATTAAGAAATGTAGAGCTATTGGACTTAGAGCCACCTGTTATAAATAGTTACATGATATGTAAAAAAAACAAATACCAGCTATGCTGTGATACATTCTTATGACCTCTTAACCCCGGCATCATTCAAAATTAATCCTCCTTCAAAATCAGTTCAAGCACTCTTTTAGCACAGCTTTCCAGCTCCTGCCTGCTAAGAAGTCCGGCGGCGACTGCCTCCATCAGACGTTCCGTATATCCGCACGGCATCTTGACGTCATTTCCCGCCTTAACCTCCTTATAGTGCTCTCCTTCTGCCCACCAGTCCGTTGTGACCAGTCCTTCGTAGCCCCATTCATCGCGGAGAATGCCTGTAAGCAAATCTGCACACTCCGAAGCCCTGTGTCCGTTGATAATGTTATAGGAGGACATAATGCACCAAGGCTTTGCTTCCTTAACAATAATTTCAAATGCCTTCAGGTAGATTTCTCTGGCTGCCCGCTCGGATACCCTTGAATCGCAGTTCTTGCGGTTGGTTTCCTTGTTATTACATGCAAAATGTTTTACAGATGCCGAAATATGCTGTGACTGAATTCCCTTTACCATCTGCGCTGCCAAGGTTCCTGCAAGGAACGGATCCTCGGAATAATACTCAAAATTACGTCCGCACAGTGGGCTTCTGTGAATATTGACGGCAGGTGTAAGCCACATGGCGATATTGTTTTCCTTGACTTCCTCTGCTCCTGCCTCTCCTACTCTGTATACCATGTCACGGTTCCATGTGCAGGCAAGCAGGGTTGCACATGGAAATGCCGTGGTATTAACGCCGCATTCAGGCTGAATACGAAGTCCTGCCGGACCGTCGGCTGTCATGATACTCGGAATGCCGTACTCCGGCATATTACCAATTCCGAAGGTGTTGGCGGTGCTTGTATTCGGCTGTCCTCCAAGCAGATTCGCCAGATCCTCGTCGGAAAGCTGCGACATGAACTCATCCAGCGTCATTCTGCCCTCTGCAACTTCGATAAACGGTCTTGCATTATTTTTGTATACATGCCTCCATAAGCAATATCCCTGCTGGTGGCGTACCTCCGGAGTAAATCCGTCACTTTCCTCCGCTGAAAGCTTTTTGAATTCTGAATAATCAGGGTCGTTGGGCTCCGACATAGGAAGTGCTTCAAAGCTTCCGTTGGCTGTCATTCTCTCTTTTAAGGAAGTTGGTACAAGCCTGGCTGTAAGCTGCTTAACTATTCTGGTCTCCGGTATGTTATATATAAAATCAAGCTTATTCACATTTCTTACGGAATTACCAAGGTACAGGCAATAATCGCCTGCTTCCAAAATATAAGCTGACTTTCTTATTTTTCCAAGGTCATCGTAGGATGCCAGGTCATCAATATTAAAAATAAGTCTTATTTTCTGAGTATCTCCCGGCTCTAAAAGCCTGGTTTTTTCAAAAGCCACAAGGCTTTTTGCAGCTTTACCCATACTTCCGCATGGTGCAGAGGCATATAGCTCCATAACCTCTTTACCTGCGCAGCTTCCCGTATTGGTGACATTAACATCAACTGTAATAATTCCCTTATCTTCTGACACGGAAGCAGTATTCCACTCAAAGGAAGTATAGGAAAGTCCATAGCCAAATGGATAATTAACCTTCACAGCCGCACCCGGTATCGTCTCGAAGTAGCGGTATCCCACATAAATATCCTCGGTATAATCCACATATCCGTCGGACTCATGGAAATTGTAGGAGGAAGGATAGTCCTCAAGACGCTTTGCAAAGGTATCCGCCAGTTTGCCGGAAGGATTACCTATGCCAAAGAGCAGTTCTGCCGCTGCACTGCCGCCTTCCATGCCGCCCTGCCATGCCATCAGCACAGACTTAATCTTATCGTCATTAACAAACCACTCAGTATCTACCATACCACCCACATTCATAACGACGACAATCTTATCAAAGTATTTTTTTACCTGTTCAATCATTGCCTTCTCAGCATGTGATAAATAAAAGTCTCCATCCTCAAAAAGCTCGTCTGCATTTTCTTCCTTTTTGTCATAGGTGCTCTTACGATCCCAGCCTTCGCCCGAAAAACGGCATATCGTGATTAGCGCCGTATCCGTAAAGGCTCTTGCCCGCTTGCACAAATCATCCGGAAGCTCCGGCTCCCTTGTCATTCCCGGCTGTCTTTTCTGCTCATACTGATTTTTAACATCTTCACGATAGAAATCTGATACTTCCTCAAAAATTCTGACATCCTTATCAATACTTTTAAGTCCATCATAAAGGTTTCTTATGTATTCTACCGTAACATCCCCGCTTCCACCGCCGCCTTTTACATAGTCAAAGCTTCCCTTGCCGAAAAGTGCCAGCTTCGTTCCCGGATTAAAGGGAAGCACATTCCCATCGTTCTTTAAAAGAACCATGCCCTCCTTGGCAGCTTCCTTGGATAGCTGTATATGCTCCTTGCAGGCTGTAAGCCTCTCACCATTTTTACCCAGCGGCAGATTTGGCTGATACAGTACTCTTTGCCATTTACCCATAGTAGTCCTCCCTAAAATATTTAATATGCTTTTCGAAACTCGATGCTTAATAACCGAAATAGTACTATTTCTCACCGGCATTATATGCCATTCTGTAAATGTTCAGGATATCTTCATACTCCAGCGTCTTATATCCCGGAAGATTTCTTGTTCTGTTTCTGGTGCAGTTCAATGTGAGCTTTTCCAGATCCTCCTCTTTGACGCCTAAGCTCTTAAGGTTCGTCGGCATGCCGATGGAACTGTAATACTGCTCCTGCATATCAATGGCAGCTTCTATTGTCCTTTCAGGATGCTCATAGTCTATGTCCAGATTCCATACATTGGCGGCATATTGCAGCCATCTTGAAATATTGGCTTTGTACACATATCTTGCCCAGCTGCACCACAATGCGGCAAGGCCTGCACCATGGGCGATTTCCGGATACATACCTGAAACCTCATGCTCAAACTGATGAACCACCAGTGCAAAGCTTCTTCCGCACTGGGTAAGCCCATTATGGGCAAGAGATGATGCCCACATCATGTTAGCTCTTGCCTCATAATCGTATGGATTTGCAAGGCAGTCCTTTCCCGCCTTCATGACGCTTTTTATTACTGCCTCTGCTATGGCATCCGTAAGATATGTATCCTCTCCCGGGCAGAAATAACGTTCAATGGTATGCATTGCAATGTCCACAGCTCCGCAGGCTGTCTGATAAGGACTTACTGTATAGGTCAACTCCGGATTCTCTATGGCAAAATCCATTCTGTTGCATGAACAGCCGTAACCTCTCTTTTCTCCTGTGGCTGTATTGGTAATAACACAGGAATTAGACATCTCCGAGCCTGCCGCAGACAGGGTTAGAATTGCGCCCTTTCTCAGTGTCTTCTCAGGAACGCATTTTCCCAGTGAGAAATCCCACACATCTATTCCCGGATTGGCTGCGCCGTTGGCAATGTCCTTTGCAGAGTCCATAACTGAGCCGCCTCCCACTGCAAGAACGAAATCCACGCCTTCTGACAGGCAAAGCTCAATACCCTTTCTTACCAATGACAGCTCAGGATTGGCTACCACTCCACCCAATTCAACATATGGGATGTACTCAGCCTCCAGTGCCGCCTTAACCCTGTCTAATAATCCACTCTTCTTCGCAGACTGTCCGCCATAGTGTAACAGAACCTTCTTAGGTGCAAAACCCTTTACTATTTTTCCCACCTTAAGTTCCTCGTCCTTTCCAAAATACACCTTGGTTGGTGTCTCATAAATAAAATTATTCATTTTTCATTTCCTTTCTTTATAATTAATCGAATCTTCCGTGGGAGAGTTACCTATATATTCTTTTTTGGTACAAACTCAATCTTAAGTACCATACCCATTCCTTCTGCTAATCTCTTAAGTAAGTTAACAGAAGGATTTCTTGTTCCATTCTCCATCTTACTAATGTCAGCCTGATTGATTCCTGTACGTTCAGCAAGTTCCTTTTGTGTCATATTCTGCGAAGTTCTTGCATCTACAATTGCTCTTATAACATCAAGCTCCGGCTGGATGGCTTCATATTCTTTTACAAATTCAACATCTTTCATCTGCTCATCCTTAAATTCTTTTAAAGTTTTCATGATTTACCCATCCTTTCCTTAAAATCTTTCCTACGTTCTTTCGCTAGATTAATTTCTTTTGACGGTGTCTTTTGCGTTCTCTTAACAAAGCCATTTGTAAGTACTATCTTTCCCTCATAATAAAAAAAATATAATATTCTGGTAATATTGTTACCGACTTTGCATCTGATTTCAAAAATACCATCCTCTATTGGCTTACTATATGGTTCTCTG
>CAMAKT010000016.1 GCA_945836135.1 uncultured Clostridia bacterium
GCCATCTATACCCCGCCTACACGGCAAAACTTGCTTTCTAGCAACCGGAACGGGGCACAGTAGTGGAAAACTGCCTTCTATACCTCCACCTACACTAAACGATAATTTAGATACTTAATGCACTGTTGGTAATATTTCCGAAAATTGTTCTGACAAGCGCCGTCAACTGCGTTTTGAAGATTAAGACAAGACTGATTAGAACTACGATAATAAGAATAATCTCAATAACTCCCATTCCGGAATTATCATTTTCGGCAAAATGCTTCACTCTGCCAAACATACGGTACAATTGTTTTCTCATTAGGCTCACCCCCTTTCCATTGTGATTGAAATGACTTAGAATGACATAAATGCAGGAACCATAATTATCACCATTACTACAATAAGCATCATCATCATAGGCATAAGAAGCTTGGTTCCCGCCTGCTCACCTGCCTTTCGCGCACGTGCTTTCCTTTCCTCAAGAGCCTCCATGCACTCCTTCCTTAACATTTCTCGCAGTCTTTCATTGCCTCTTACTATGTTCTGCTCAAGCATTGTACCAAGCCTGCTGTAGCAATGTACGCCGAATATTCTTCCAAAATCAGCATATTCCAGACGTTCGGCTTTTCCGGACTGGATACGACGCACCATATTTTTGATTTGCGTGTAGGCCTCTCCGCTGCCATCAGACGCAATACGGACGAATGCATTATACGGTGTCATCCCTGCTCCTATAAGCAATGACAGCTTGGATATAACCTCAGGATATTCCCTAATATACTCCTCTTCCTTCTTTTTCTTCTTCTCCTGCTTATCAGACAATTTCTTGATATAGATAATAACAGGCAGAAAAACCACCAGAACAAGTAACTTGGTATATCCCTGTTCTTTAGGTCTGCGATAGAGAATCTGCTGTCCTTCATATGTGTCGGGAAGAATAACCTGATTTTCAGAACTGCTCTTTTTATCTGCCTCCATTATAAGTTCATAAAGCATCTGTTCTTCTTTCTGTTCCTGTGTGTACGGCTGTACAGTGAGCTCATATGTATGATTTTGACTTGTCTTTGCATTTTCTGCCGCTTTACCCTTATATGTAAGCTCAGCCGTCAGACGTACTGTACGCGGCTCATCTGTCCGGTATATGTCGCCCCAATAGTCGATAATCTCACGGTTGTCAATGTACCAGTCAATGTTCATATTGTACCCGGACAGCTCACTGACAAGCTTAACCGACTGAGTTATATTATTAACAGAAGAGTTTTCCCCTAAAAGCTCACTTTCCAATGCCACACATGCCTCATCAAATAACTGCTCTAACCGGGCCGCTCCGACCGCAGCCGGACCAATATATACTGTTATATTCTTCTGCCTGCCACCGTACAGTATTTCAAGATCATACTCTTTGTCCGCCTCCTTAAAACCCGGTCTGTCAAGCTCTGACAAATATTCGACTCTGTCCTTGGTAAAGGCTGTAATTCCAGCTATTGCGGCAAGAATTAAAACTAACGCAACAGCAGCAAAAATATATATTTTTTTAATGTCTTTATTCATGACAGCTACACCCTTATATCTGTTATTTTAAGTGACATGACAACTGCCGCACCATATACTATAAGGCAGACTGTCATTATCATAACTCCTGTAACATTACCGTAAAGCCTTCCTATAAGCTCGGGGGATGTGACCCTCAAATACATAATAATGGCAAGAGGAACCACGTCCATAATCAGTTGCTCAAACTGCTTTGCACAAATGAGCACCGATATTTCTCTGGCAGTGTCAGCTTTCTGACTGATTGTTGATACAGTGTCCTTTATAATCTCAACCATATCTCCGCCACTGCGTTTCGCATAGGAAAAAACCTCCGCAAATGACTTAATGTCCGAAATCTGTGACTTGATTGCAAACTCTGAAAGCACATCTTCTATATTTCTGTTCACTGCAAGCTGTTCATTAATCCTGCTGAAAAAGGTGGTAATGTCCGATTTTGTGCCATACAGAACACACAGTTCCTTTCGCGCCGCTCCAAATGCATTCTCCACGGAATATCCGGCACTAAGGGCAACTGCCACCGCATTCATTCCCTCCTTAAACTGTTCTAACACAGACTCTTTCTTTTTTTGCTCACGTCTGCCCTTCCTTATTTTGATATATATTGGGATTATGCCGGATAACGGCAGCACTGCCATAAGGTGGTTGTAGAACACAATACTGATAATAACCACTCCCATAATTCCTTCCATCAGGTACCTGATTGTATCCATATTCCTTATGCTATAACGCAGCCGCGAGCAGCTTTTCCTTGTGAATAAGCTCCGCCTGCGTCTTTTTAAGACTTCCGGCAACCCTACCATCCTCCATCACCCCTTCCTGCATAAATTCATACAATGTGTTAAGTACAATATGCTCTCCCGTCTGTGACCGCTCTAATTCCTTAATCTCTGCAATCTTGAGAACCTTGCGGCTCCCGTCCCTTAACCTGCCCAAATGGACAATAATGTCCACACTGGAAGCAATCTGACTTCTGATGGCTCCCACAGGCATATCCACTGCCATCAGAACCATAGTCTCAAGACGCATCAGCATCTCCTCAGCACCGTTAGCATGACCTGTTGAGAGCGAACCATCATGCCCTGTTCCCATTGCCTGAAGCATATCAAGTGCTTCCCCGCCTCTTACCTCTCCTACGATTATACGGCTTGGTCTCATTCTCAAGCTTGCTCTAATCATGTCCCGTATGGTAACTGCATTACGCCCCTCCATGTTGGCGCTTCTGGCTTCAAGTCGTACCAGGTTGTCCACACCGATGAGCTTGAGCTCCGCGGAATCCTCAATGGTAATGATTCGCTCGTCCTTCGGAATATAGTCCGAAAGCGCATTAAGGAATGTGGTCTTGCCGGAGCCGGTTCCTCCCGAAATAAATATATTGTACTTTGCCCTCACAAGGTCTTTAAGGAACCTCGCAGCTTCCGGTGTAATTGCTCCCAGCCCTATCAGCCGCTCCATGGTAAGGGGGTTATTGTAAAACTTACGGATGGTGACTGCCGGTCCGTCCATGGCAATGGGATTCATAACGATGTTAACTCTTGAACCATCCTCAAGTCTTGTGTCAATAATTGGAGTAGACTCATTGACAATCTTGTTCGTCCTTCCTGCAATCCGCTGGACAATATCCAATAATTTCTCTCTTGAAGAAAAGCTTCCCTCATAGCGCTCTATCCGTCCCCCGCGTTCTATAAAGATATCTTTGTAACCATTAATCATTATCTCTGTCACACTGTCATCGTCTAAAATATTCTGAAGGATGTCAAATCTCTTAATCATATTAAATATATTACGTCTAAGTGACAGCTTATCCGACAGCCCTATTACACTGTACTTCTCTTCTAACAATATGCAGTCTATGATGTTATACAGCTCATCCTCCTCAACACCTCCCCTACTATCTACCAGCCCGTTAATTCTCTCTATTATTTCCGAGCTTATGTCAGATATCAATACTGCTCACCATCCTCCCGTAAGGACTGCTAAGCAGGTAGGGATAATTGAGCTTTCCGTCAATAAACAGATTGTTATCCCGGATAATATCCACCTTGACAATCCTCTCCGCCGTCGCCTCCATGTCTGCTCCGTACAGATACTTTTCAAACTCATTCTGCTTCTTACGTCTGTGGGCCGAATCCGGTGCCGGTGACAGAATCACATCACTGCGCGTAAGCAGCGTCCATGGCTCCTTAATAAGACCTCCTACATCTACAATAATAAGCTCATAGTTTCCCATATTCGAAAGCTGTCCTATTAATCCCATTATCGACTCAGTTGAAAACTGTGGTAAATCCTGCGCGCATACAGCCGGCGGAATATAATCAAATCCGTTACCCTGACTGATTACAGACATAAGCCTCATTCCTGCATTTCCTCCCCCGGCATGGTAATAGTACAGTGCGTCTGACAGTGTTCCTCTGCGTTCCGGCAGTTCGAGAGCAGAAAACTCTTCCAGATTAATATATAATACCCGCTGCCTCTGACCCTTAATATGGGCTAGTGCAAGCCCCAGTGTGGTTCTTCCGCAGCATCCGTTGGGTGAGTAAATACATACCACCCTTCCTTTGCAGCCTGCCGAAGCCCTCATTAAAGGTACCTTATCACCATAGATGTTAATAACGTCACGAATAATATCATCGCATGCCTGATACTTGGCAATACATAAGGTGTCCTCCCCCTCCATCAACATCGACTGTTCGCTAAGTCGTATAATCTGCCCTGCCCCACAGCCTCTGACCTTAGAATACATACTCTCACCTACAAGCAGCAACTCCACCTCGTTCTCGCTCTCACATTCAAGGTATGCTTCCGCATCCGAAAATGCTCTTACTTCAAATGGCAGGGCATGCCGCGAATTAAAGCACTGTGAAATACGTACGGCGTAGCTTATATCCGCATCTAAAATACAACATATTTTGTCCATCTGCTTCCTCCCGGAAACAAACATACACTACAGTCTCGCCGGCCCCCACCGGTTATAAAGGAATTATTCGGGGATATCCCGAAGCTTAGAAAAAAGAATCTTTTATGATTTCTTGTATCTCAAATAATACTATCTGTTGGTTTATTTGTCAAGATATATTTTTGAAAAAATTGTCGTCGGTATAAACAGGCTCCTGCGTGGATATAATTTTAACAAGTAAATTATGGGAAGGAATGAAATTTATGCCTGTATTAAGGGTCAAAAAGGAAAAACAACAGCCAAAAAGACTTTTAAGCTATGACGAAAAGTATCTGTTGGATGAATTGACTCAGAGCAAAAATGCGCTGGATGCCGCCTACTCATGTTTTGAGAACGCCACAGACCCGGATATTATAGATAGCTGCATCTACCAGGTCAATTCAGCCCAAATCCGCTATAAATTCCTGTTGGAAAAAGCAAAAGCAGCAAATTTAAGCGTCGCCGTTCCCTTGAATATGCTGCTGTAAAAAACTCAGGGCTGCCGCATACGCGACAGCCCCGTTTCTAGACTTTATAACCTCTTTGCATATCTGCCGGGTCTCCATAACTCTCATTAAGAGAATTTTTTGAGTATGTAAGCCCTGCATATACCTGCTGCACATTCTTCATCATCGGTGCCGAATCATCCGTCGCACTTACGTGTACAAAGGAAATACGCAGCTTGTCAAGCATTCCTCTTACCCTTATAAGCTCGTCCGTTTTAAGGGTAATATCCGCACGAACCATGGCTTTGTTCATAAATGTGTACAGCGACAACAGATTCAATGATACGTCGTATTTCATATCAAGCACTGACGCCAGCTCATTAACAAATGCCTTGGATTTTTTGAGATTCTGTCTGTACCCTTCTATGTCACCATTGTTAAGCGCTGCCACAGCATCATCAATATATTTTATGGCAACTTCATACATTATCACGATAAGCTCCGTCCTGGATGCCTGTGATACGCGCATGGCGTATGCTCTAAGTTCTGACTTGGTCAATTATATCCCTCCATTACTGAAGAAGCTGCAATACCGACTGCGGACGCTCATTTGCCTGAGCAAGCATTGAGGTTGCCGCCTGAGTTATTACACTCTGCTGTGTGTATTCGGTCATTTCCTCTGCCATATCCGCATCTTCAATGCTTGATACAGCGGAAGTCATATCTTCCTTATATGCTCCGAGATGTGTAACAACACTCTCTAAACGGTTCTGATATGCTCCAAGTGTGGAACGCACGGAAGATACTTTGTTGATAGCAGCTGCCACCTTACTGATAGCCTCTGCTGCCCCCTTCTCCGTACATACATTAATATTGTCAAGTCCCAGAGTATGCGTATTGACCGTGGGAATATCCACCTCAAGCACCTGTCCCTCATTGGCTCCAAGCTGAACCGTCATGGTTCCCATACCTGTAACCTTCTGTGTGACAGTTACGGGATTCTGTCCATTGCCTGCCACCAGGTCTTCTCCCAGCTCAATTGTCATCTCAAACCCGCCAAAATCCTTGATGGTAGCATATCTGCCGCTTGTTGTAATTGTTGCCGTATTCTTAAAACCGGACTCAATGCTTACCTGTGCATCGGTTCCGGACTGAATATTGCCTATGGCAAATACACCCTGAAGGCTGTCCGATACCTTATATTCAATGTCCTGTGTGATACCGTACTCATAGGAACTGATTGTCCCCGTCACACTGTCATAATTAAAATTGGCCGAATCACACAACTGTGTAAACTTATTCATAAGTGTACTCTGCGTGTCTCCCGGCTCAACTGTCATTGCTGCTCCGTTAATCTCAATAGTTCCGCTCTCGGTGATTGCCGCCGGATTAAATGCTATGGATGCTGTAGCCTGGGTGGCATCCGCAGTAACCTTAATGCTGTAGTCTCCGGCATCCACTGCTGAACTGATATAATACATGGAGACATTATCCGTATCCGAATAACACCTTCTGCTTAAGGTACCGTCAAGCAAAGGCATTGTATTGAACTCCGTGGCAGTGGAAATTCTGTCGATTTCATCCGTAAGCTGGTCAATCTCAGACTGTATGGCCTGCCTGTCTGAGAGACTGTTGGTTCCGTTGGCTGCCTGAACCGCAAGTTCATTAATTCTCTGTAAAATACTCTCTGTTTCACTCAATGCACTCTCAGCGGTCTGCACAACTGATATTCCGTCGGAGGAATTCTTATCTGCCTGCTCTAATCCTCTTATCTGTGTATGAAGCTTATTGGAAATCGCCATGCCCGCTGCATCATCTTCAGCGCTGTTAATCTTTAATCCCGATGACAATCTCTCCAACGCTTTATTAAGATTGCTCTGGGACGCTGCCAGATTATTGTTTGCGATTATTGAAGAAATATTACAATTAACTCTCATTTTTATCCTTCCTGCACAAGTGCCCGAACCTTCCTCGTCCGGCGCATCCCATACCTCTTTTTTCACGAAATCCTTTTCTCTTATTTTTTTATCGGAATTTTTCAACAAATACTTTAGCTGCCGCAAACAGCTTCTTCGTTTCCACTTTACCGCAAGTTCCTCTTCCTACAGCAGGAAACTGCTGTGTCTTTGACGAAGCTAACTTCACTGATGAAAAGCCCAGCCCAATAAGCTCTTCCCTTGCAGCCTGCATGACTTCCTCATTCTCATTTTCCTGCAGTATATATGCCGTAAGCGTATCGTCCTCTACCTTGGCGTTAATCCTTATATGACCGCCCTCCTCCGACTCCATATCTACAGTAAAGCTTCCTTCATTCTCAGAATTCTCCACAACCGACAGCTTAATCGCTCTTGTGCCCTTTGAGGTATCGTAAGGCAGGTAAAATGTATTGTGATGCGCCATGGAATTTAAGACCGACATTGTGCTGCCAAGCTGTTTAAGAAGCTGCACATCCGGCATTCTGCCTTCACTGTGCGCCTCAGCCACCGCAGCCTTAAGGCTCTCGCTTAACTCCTCGTAACTCTCCGTAAGTGTCTCCCTGCTGTCCATATTATCTAAAAATCGATTTAAATCCGCCTCAATACCCGATTTCTTGATTTCCTTGTACAGATACGCATTGTCAGCGTACAGGTTTCCTGCCGCTGCAAGATTGTTAATGGTATGCGGCATCTCATTTTCTGTGACCAGCTCCACTGCTTCCTTCGGAAGCTCCGAAACCTTTGATAACAGTTCCTTGTAATATGTAAGCTTTGCGTTGTTGTGCTCGGGCTGCCTGCTGCCATCCTGCCTGTCTTCACCCACGATTCCCACATTGATGCCCGCATCGTTGCGCGTCATATACGATGTGACAAGATTGCCGATGGTTGCATCACTGCCCTGGTTTACAAGCTGTCCCACGGCATTTCCCTTGTCCTTTATGAGCTTATTAACAATGGTGTAGAGTGCCATATACTGCTCTCTCTCTTCACCTGAAACAGCTCCCTTTTTATCCATATCATACAAAAACTCGGAAAACTTCTGTGTGTTTGTGCGCTCCTTTTCTTCCCGACGCTGCTCCACCTCCGCTAAAAGGTCTTCAAGTCCGGAATCCATGATGTCAACCCCGTCCCTCAGCATATCAAGGGCAATATCCGGCGTCATTTTCTCAAACAGATTATTTACAGCCGCATCAATTTCCTTGACACGCTCTAAACGCTCTATCGTAACCTCCATCTGATTGTATGCAAGAATTCTCACAGCTCTTCTGTTCTCTTCCGCGTTCTCGACATCAAGCTCCTTGATAACATAATCTGTACTTGCCTCTACAGCCCTGTTAAGTCTGTCGCCAAGATCCGGTCTTACCTGGGTAGCCATTGTCTCGTAAGCTCTGCCTGCTGCCTCGTACATCCTCTGTTGTTCAAATGCATTTTTTTCAAGCTCGGAGAGTCTTACCTTTTCTGAATCTGACATCTGACCTATGGCATCACATGGAGCATTCTTCAAGCGACCAAGGTCGTACATTACGCGCCTGTAATCCCTGCTGCCCTCTGTGACTGCCTCCGTCTGACTTTTTCCCTCTTCCTCCGTCCGGCTTAGTTCATCATAAAGATGACCTGCTTCCCGGGACATTTCAAGCTTCTTAAGCTCAAAAACAAGCTTCGACAAATCCTCTGTGTTCACATCTATTCCGTTTTTCTCTAATATATAGGCGGACTCAAAGGTCATCATAAGGCGGATTTCCTCAAGCTGTCGCAAAGCTTTGATGCTGTCTGCGTCCTCCAGTCTCTCCTCCGGAAAATTATAGTAATCCAGAGGATTAAGCTGCCCCCCGCCAACGGCATATTCTGCCGCCTCATTGGCAGCATCAAGGCCATGAAGGTTTCTGTCATAGCCTTCACCCTCTAAGAACTCGGTTAAGGAGCCGGTTGTAACACTGTCAAGAATACTGATTGCTTCATTTGCCTTCTGCCATATCACAGGCTCATCCGAGAGGTTAACCGTCCCTGCCGCATTGCCGTCAACCATATTGGCAACAATTTTATCGACAAGTATTTCTTTGTATATATTCGCTGTATCTGCATCCTCCGAAGCAATACCCGCAATAATATCGCCCGCCTGCTCTATCTGCCTGTAATTTGACAGTGTCTCAGGTGTGATTGAAGTTCCGCATTCTATCAGAGCCTTCATATCCGACAGACTTTCCTCATCAACCTTAAGTCCTGCCTGCTCCATCATGGCCTCTAACTGGGGCTTCAATTCCTCCCACTGTCCGTCGGTAATCGGAAGCGTTGAACTGCCGCCTCCTGCCGCAAACTCTGCCTTATACATATTCTCCACTGTCGGTACAAGTCCGTTGTTCATTAAATAACTTTTTGCCGGTATATCAGGCATCTTAAGCATCTCTGCCTCGCGTACAGTCTCGTGAATCTCGGCTACGTTTTCTTCAGTAACCGGATAGTTATACTTATTAAGTGCATCAGCAATTAACGCTGCTGAACTACTTCCTAACACCGCCTGTGCATCAGCCTCGTCAATATCCCCCGTATATACACGCTCATCTCCTGCCGCAGCAAGCTTGATACGAATCTGCTCTCCTACCGTCACAATTTTCTCTACCTCGGTGTCATTCACATCCACACCCTCGTCATCTATTGTGACAAGCTCGCCCATATCCATCTTATTGCAGATTGCTTTCATGTTCTCCTTAAGAGTATCTGCCTCATCGACAACTTCCTCAAAACTTTTTGCCTTTTGCTGTGGGCTCAAATCATCGCTTGCATATCCGCTTGCCCCGAAAAGCTCAAATTCCTTATCCCCTCTTGTAAAAGATACTGCCTCCGTAAGAGCTGCTCCGGAAATTGACCCCTTAGCCGCCGCTGCTGCCTTGGTCTGGGTGTCATACAGCATGGCTGCTTTTTTCTGCTCGCTATATATATCTACTTTCATGTAATCCTCCATAGAAATTCACTTTATAGGTAATTGCCAAACTCCGCGCATTGACACCGGACGTTCAGTGATAAATGAGAGTTTCGAAAATACCTAAAATAGCTTTGCTAAAAAACCTGTGTGAGAATATCCCCACACAGGTTTTATCGGTTAAAAATTACTTTCTATGAACATTTTTGGATGATTTATTTTTATTCGAAGGCTTTTTCTTCGCGTCGGAGAACCGGAATACTGCTGTGCCGTAAGCCGGAAGCGGAAACTTGAGCGCATAGGGCTGTCCGTCACACTCGGTATGTACCGCCCTGTATGTGGCACTTCCTTTCATCTCGCTGTCCAAAACAAGAGTGTAATTCCCTCCCTGAGGCACACCCACCATATAATCAGGGCGTTCAACCGGTGTAAAGCTGCACACAAACAGAAGATTGTCCTTGCCGTCCGCCGCCCTTCTTATGAAGCTGAATATGCTTCTGTCACCATCATTGGGATCAATCCATTGAAATCCCTCCGGATACTGGTCAAGCTCATAGCAAGCCGGATATTTGCGATAGATATGCAGCAATGCCTTAAAGTACTCCCACACGTCTCTGTGCTCCGGCTCATCAAGCAGATGCCAGTCAAGGGAGCGCGCCTCACTCCACTCAGACCACTGTGCAAAATCCTGTCCCATGAAAAGAAGCTTTTTGCCCGGATGTCCCATGAAAAATGTATATGCCACCTTGAGATTGGCGAACTTGTCCTGATACTCCCCGGGCATCTTACCAAGCATTGAGCACTTCAAATGCACAACCTCATCATGGGAAAGCACAAGGATGAACTTCTCGCTGTAGGCATAGAGCATCCCGAAGGTCATTTTATTGTGGTTATATTTTCTGAAATACGGGTCCAGCTTCATATACTCAAGGAAATCATGCATCCAGCCCATGTTCCACTTATAAGTAAAGCCCAGCCCATCATCCTCTGCAGGCTTTGTCACACCCGGCCATGCAGTGGATTCCTCCGCAATTACAATGGCTCTCTTGTTTCTCTGTTTCATTATGCTGTTGAGATGCTTGAAAAATTCCATTGCCTCCAGGTTGCCATTGCCACCGTATTTATTAGGCACCCAGTTACCCGGTGTCTTTCCGTAATCAAGATACAGCATGGATGCCACGGCATCCACACGAAGACCGTCCACATGGAATTTTTCCACCCAGAACAGAGCATTGGCAATCAGGAAATTGGATACCTCTGTCTTGCCATAGTCAAAAATCTTGGTTCCCCATTCCGGATGCTCGCCCTTTCTTCTGTCCGCATATTCATATACACAGCTTCCGTCAAACTCTGACAGCCCATGTGCATCCCTCGGAAAATGTGCCGGAACCCAGTCAAGGATAACTCCTATTCCCTTCTTGTGCATTTTGTTGACAAAATACATAAAATCCTTTGGCGTTCCATAACGCGAGGTAGGAGCGTAATATCCCGTGACCTGATACCCCCATGAACCGTCATAAGGATACTCTGCAATGCCCATCAGTTCAACGTGGGTGTATCCCATATCCACAACATAGTCTGACAACTGATCAGCAAGCTCCCTGTATGTAAGGAAACCGTCCTCTGTCCCGTCATCTTTCTTCTTCCATGACCCCGGATGCACCTCGTAGATTGCCATTGCCTGCTTCTCATGTTCTGTCTCGTCCTGAAGCTTAAGCCACTTGTCATCCTGCCATTCAAAGCCCTCAAGGCTTGTAACAACAGACGCCGTCTCCGGCCTTAACTGGCTGTAATTACCATAAGGGTCTGCTTTATAATGGCGCCTTCCGTCCTTCCCGGTAATCAGGTACTTATACAGGCTTCCGATATCGGCCTTATCGGTAAAAAGCTGGAAAATTCCCGATTCTCCCAGTCTTTCCATCTCGTAACCGCTTCCATCCCAGTCATTAAAATCACCGATAACCTGAACGCTTACGGCTGATGGTGCCCACACCGCAAAATATACACCTTTCTTTCCCCCGTACTCTGTACAGTGTGCGCCCAGCTTTTCATAGATTTCATAATGTGTTCCTTTGCCGAACATATATCTGTCCGTCTCTGTCAAAAAAACATTTTCACACGCCATAATACCCTCTATTCCGCTCATACAGAGCAATATATTCACGAAGCACCGTCTGCATGACTGCAACGCGTTTATTGTTTTTATTATACCATTTTTCCGACTTACTGTCACCTTTTTTGACATGCATTGTCGCATAATTGCATGGATTTTCTCTTGCCAATATGTACAATACTTTTTATAATAGAGATGTTTATCCGTAATTAATCCATTTTTCAGGAGGCATATATGATTTTCCAATTTCTAAGTTATGAATACATAGATATTATTACATTTATCAGCCTGATTGCAGCCTTTGTTGTAACCTGCCTTGTCATACAATCCTGTCAAGGCATGCTGCCACGGGATCAGGGCAGAGCCTTTGCCATTAACGGCAAGGTTTCGCAAGGAAAGCCAAGAGGTGCCGGAATACTTTTTATCCTTGTTTTTTCACTGTTTTCACTGCTTTTTGTGCCTTATTCAAATGAGTTTTTAATCTATATTATACTCATTATTTCTTCCATGGTCAGCGGCTACCTCGATGACAGCTCCAAATCTCCCTGGGGTGAATATAAAAAAGGAATTATTGATCTTGTGATTGCCCTTGCTGCTGCCGTAACCTTTGTAAATTATAATGGTACAACCATTAACCTAATGTATTCCGATGCCGGCTTTGCTATTCCTGTGTGGCTCTTTGTTATTCTGGCCGTCATATTAATCTGGGTATCAATTAACGTGACCAACTGCACGGACGGCGTTGACGGTCTGTCGGGAACTCTGTCTTTAATAACACTGGGAACCATGTACGGAATCTGCCGCATTAAGGGCATTGACAGCTCATTCATGCACCTCATACTTCTTTTTTCGGTATGTGTACTTGCCTACCTGTGGTTTAACGCTTCGCCTAGCAAACTTCTTATGGGCGATGCCGGAAGCCGTGCCATAGGATTTTTCATTGCCATCTGCGCACTGAAAACCAGAAGCCCGCTGCTGTACATCCCTGCCGCCCTCATCATTATTCTTGACGGCGGTCTTGGACTAGTTAAGGTGTTCCTGCTTCGCTTCTTCAAGATAAAGATACTTGCCAACACCCGTACCCCTCTTCATGACCATGCCCGCAAGAACAAGAGCTGGTCTGATACGCAGGTTGTATTCCGTTTTGCAATCATGCAGCTAATCATTTCTCTGGCACTGTTATTTGCATAAAAAATTTTTAAAAACCCACCTGAATGTATGACATCTATTTTCTGTCATGTTAATATGTTTAGGTGGTTTTATTTTACAATTCAACAATACTAAACGCATCAATTACATAATACCTTTCAGAATGGAGGCCTACTATGACCAAGAGACCGTATAGGGCTGCGAACACCACCGCCTACATCATACTAATGATTGTATTCGGATACCTTTTCATTTCTTTTATGACCGCAGTCATAACGGGAACCACAGGGATTAACATTTTTGTACAGATTATTGTAACAGCCACACTGATTGTTGTGAGTACAATTTTCTTTATGATCAGACGTGACACGCGTTTGTATTCAATTATTCTTATGGCTAACTCAGCGGTTGCCTATGTTGTAATTGCATTGTTTAACCGAACCGAGTACACATTCCTGTACGGCTTTATTCTGATATATATTGCCATGGTATACTGCAATCTGAGAATTACTGTATTAGGTAATATTGTAGTTATTCTGGCTAATATTCTCCGTATCCTGACCCATAATGACGGTTCACCTGATTTCCTTTCCAACAGCATCATTGTAATGTTCACACTTATACTTACTGCCGCTGCATCCATATCAGTAAGCAAACGTCTTTTGCAGTTTAACCGTGAAAATCTTGAATCCATCAGTCAGGCTGCCGATAAGCAGGCTGATACAGGCCGAAAGATGGTTGGTGTATCCGAACAGATAGCCGTACATTTCGACGATGCAATGACAAAAATTAAGGACCTTAAATCCTGCATTGATAATAACCATTCTGCAATGAATGAAATTGCAGACAGCACCGTACATACTGCTGAATCCATCCAGGTTCAGGCAGAAATGTGTACACAAATCCAAGACCTTTCCGACTCTACGGATGATGAGCTTCACAGAATGTTAGATGCTTCAGAGCGTACCGAAGCCACCATCAGCGAAGGTCAGCGTTTTGTTGATATTCATTCAGAGATGGGAACCCTTTCAGACAGCATCCAGAAGATGAAGCAGAATATCCAGTCGGTTATTGACGCAGTTTCCTCTATATCCGACAGCATTTCACAGTTGTCTGCCACAAGCGAAGAAGTGGCTGCCTCCTCATCAGAGGGTGTGAGAACTGCCGAATCAGCCGTAGACAGCATGAAGCAGTGCACGGATATATTGACCAATATATATACGCTGTCAGAGGATCTTAAGAAATTTACTGTCTAAAACTTACATAACTTATTATACAACAGAAGACCTCATATGCATTACCATAATAATGCATATGAGGTCTTCTTATAAGCTATATACAACCCATCATATATATAAGTCGGCACTTATTCTATAACATAGCATCGGTATACAGCTACTTTTCCTTTGTCAACAACTCCTAAATAATCTCCTCCATAAAACTTCCCCGTTGAGCCAATCATATAGTACAATGCTGTATCTACAATCTCCTCCCCAAAGGCAGAACTGATAACTACCACTTCGTTGTAATCAGAATATTTCCCGCTTGTATCATAAGCCGTTTCGGAATCAATGAATATAATATTCTCCGGTTCACCATCAGGGAACAGTTCCTCTGCATCGTACCAGCCATCATCATTAATAACTATCCACAGAAGTTCTTTACTCTGATTCATAAATGTAACTAACTGCTGCTGTTCATTTTCATCATAGTCCACAGCACGGCAATAGTAATAGGTTACATATCCCCTTGAAACAATCTTTTCAACGCTAACCTCCTTGCCAACCGTTGTTATATAGTTATAAAGATTTCTGCGTGTCACAAATTCCGAATCATTTTCATTACACTCTGCTAAGATGAACTCATCTACATCATCAAAAGCATTTTCTTCAACAGTTCCCTTGCTGTTAAGCGGTATTATTCTGTCAGGAATAGAATAGTCCATCAGATTTGTCTCTATCTTCCAGTTGATATCTCCTCCGATTACCCATGGAATATTACTATAACCCTCCAGAATATCTGTAACACTGTCATATTCATCCTTATCAGTATAGTAATCGACTCCGAAGCCTGTTGCCAGCAATATTCCGTTCAGCGTAATAATTCCCAGCCCCACAGCCGACAATACAAACGTCTTCTTTCCGCCTGTTGATTTAATCAACGTGTCAGCAATTCCAAATACACAGATAATAAAAAATGCCATAACCAGCATCATAGATGCATAGTAATATCTGGTGGATGATAAGTATCCCGGGGTAAGCACATTTACAATAAAGGCATACATAAACGCTGTTCCTGCAAATCGCACCACACATGATCTGATTACATGATTTTCTTTACCTTTTACAATAATGAAAAACGCTGCCAAAAGAAGCGGTACAACTATCATAAATACTTTATAGGCTTTTTGAAAAACTGATGCCATAACAAGCTGATAGCTGTCAAATATTTTACCTAAATGTGACAAGAATTCTTTTGCATTGCCAATTACTCCGGATGAATGTGTATTGGAAGTGATTGCTTCAAACCAGAAGCTCCATAACAATGTAACAATAATAAATGCTGCCACAATAGTCAGGGCATACTTTAAAATATCCCAATATTTCTTTTCTACTATATCGTAGATTACTTCAAAAGCAAAAAAACCTACGACAAAGAACAAGAAGTAATACTGTGTCATAAATCCGCCGACAACAGCCACGCAAAGCAAAATATAGTTTGCAATCGTCTTCTTCTCCGATATAAGAAGGTTGGCATATGCAAAGAGCGCCGTGAAAAACGTATAAATCATATACATTCTAATCAGCATTGCGTCGGATATCATGCATTGGGTCCACATAAGACCTATTGCTCCAAGTGCAGAGACAGCCGGATTATCAAACAACTTCTTTAATATCAAAAACATTATACATGCAGTTCCCAGATAGCCCAGCAAATTGACAATTAAGCCTGTCCATACCGACATATTAGAACCTGCAACCACAGAAGAAATATACATAAAAAAATAATATAGAGGGGGATGAACCATATCACCCTTTATATTCACAATCATCTGCCTAAAATTATTGTCTGCTCCATGTGTGAGTGAGTCATTAAAATTACTTCCACTCATCCAATCATTAACTGTAAATTGTATCAGACTCCTTGAATTAACTATGGTATAGGTATACACCTCATCGCAGAACGTGATTCTTTTTCCGTTTCCCCAAAAGAAAAACAAAGCAGCAACAACTGCCATCATGCATAAAAAAGCTGTAATATATGTTATTTTCTTACTTTTACCCATAAGGTACTCTCCTTATCGTATGCCATATTATTTGCAATAGCAGTCTTTGAATCCTACAACAGGGAATTGTATATTTCCCGTTTTGACACACCTCTGTCCTTTGCCACCTGCTTCATGGCCTCCTTTTTATCCATTCCCTTGGATAAATACAACTCCATATGTTCATTCACGGACAATTCCTGCCACTCTGCCTGTTGCTCTGCTTTAAGCTCCTCTGTGTTTTTTCCTTCAATTACAAGCACATATTCGCCCTTTGGCTCATTAGCAGTATAGAAGCTTAATGCACCGCCCAGTGTATCGCGGTACACATTTTCGTGCTTCTTGGTCAGCTCCTTGCATACAGCAATTCGCCTCTCTTCTCCGAAGGTCTCACATAACTGTGAAAGCGTCCTCACCAGCCGGTGCGGTGCCTCATAGAGAACTATCGTACGCTGCTCTGACTTAAGCTGCTCCAAAATCTCTGCCTTTTCTTTCTTATCCTGAGGCAGAAACGCCTCAAAACAAAAGCGCCTCGTAGCCATGCCCGACATAATTAGCGCATTGATGCATGCAGCAGCTCCCGGAACCGGTGTCACCACAATATCCGCCTCTATGCACTGTCTGACTAACTCCTCCCCCGGGTCGGATATCCCCGGTGTACCTGCATCGGTAATCAGTGCCACATTTTCTCCTTTTAAAATGCGTTCCACAAGTACCCGTGCCTTCTCCACCTTATTGAACTCATGGTAGCTCGTCATGGGTGTCTTTATCTCAAAATGATTAAGAAGCTTGATGCTGTTGCGGGTATCCTCGGCGGCTATAATATCCGCCTCCTTCAATATACGGATGCACCGAAAGGTCATATCCTCAAGATTACCTATCGGCGTGGCACACAAAAACAACTGCCCTTTTCCGTTATCATTCATATAAATCCTGTACCTCCTGGGTATACACGCCCGTTTCTTTATACACAATCAGGGGCTTTTCCACCTTAAGCATCGGTCTTGCCCCCTTAATCGATTCAATTAAGACCATGTTAGCTTCCTTATCGATAAAAGGGTGCACAAGTCTTATTCGTTTCGGTTCCATTCCGTATCTTTTAATGACTCCGAATATCTCATCAAGCCTATGGGGTCTGTGTACCATATAAAAACGTCCTCCCACCTTGAGAAGCCCTGACGCTGACCTCACCACATCCTCAAGGGTACACAAAAGCTCATGCCTGGCAATCGCCTTATGGCTCTCCGGATTTGTAAGCCCATGGTGCTCGTTCATATATGGAGGATTGCTTGTCACCACATCAAAAGAAGCCTTTTTGAATATAGTACAGGCCTCCTTAATGTCACCCTGCACTATCTCAACGTCATCACCTATACCGTTATACGCCACACTTCGCCTTGCCATATCCACATTGATATCCTGAATTTCAAGTCCCGTAAAATGAGCGCCCTTAGTCCTTCCTTTTAATAAAATAGGGATAACACCATTGCCGCATCCTAAGTCAATCATGTTTTCCCCATCCTTAATTACGGAAAAAGCTGCAAGGAGCACCGCATCCATACCGAAGCAGAATACGGTGGAGTTCTGTATCAGCTTATATCCGTTTCTCTGTAAATCATCAAGCCGCTCATTGGCTTTAAGATTAATTGTCATCTAATTTTGATTTTCCTTCCTTGCGCTCTAATGCTTCCAATGCCTTAAGTTCATCGTCAGTAATGCTGGAAGTGTCACGCCTTTTCTTAGGCTTAAATCTAAGGTCCTCAACCTTGTACTCACGAATTTCCTTTTCGTCGTTTTCTAAGTTTACAATAACTTTGACAAGCTGGCGCAGGACATTCACACTTGACACCTCACCCTTGAGCTTATCAGCAGTTGTCACAAAATCTCCCACATTAGGAAGCTTGCTGTTAAGCTCCTCATATGTCTCCTCCTCATTCTTAAGGCAACACATCAACCTGCCGCATACTCCTGAAATCTTGGTAGGATTAAGAGACAGACTCTGTTCTTTCGCCATCTTAATGGACACCGGCGCAAACTCGGACAAATATGTGCTGCAACACAACGGTCTGCCGCATATACCTATACCTCCAAGTATCTTTGTCTCGTCCCTGACTCCAATCTGTCTTAGTTCAATTCTGGTCTTAAACACCGACGCTAAATCCTTGACAAGCTCTCTGAAATCAATTCTCCCGTCAGCCGTGAAATAAAACAGCACCTTATTATTGTCAAAAGTGTACTCCGCATCAATGAGCTTCATCTCAAGGCCATGCTTTCTAATCTTCTCGAGGCATATCTTGAATGCTTCCTTTTCCTTAACCTTATTGTTAAGCTCCTGCTCATCATCCTTCTGGGTAGCCACACGGATAACAGGCTTAAGCGGAAGGATTACCTTATCCTCTTCCACCTCTCTCTTACCCAGTACAACATATCCGTACTCCACGCCTCTGGCAGTCTCAACAATCACATGCTGCCCCTGCTGTATGTCCATATCAAGCGGGTCGAAATAATATATCTTTCCGACTCTTCTGAATCTTACACCTATTACCTTAACCATATTACCTCTTTCTGCCCTCCGGCATATATCTAATTCTCTTTGATTGTAAGGAGCAGAAGCTCCATCGTCATATCGAAATTCACATTGGCATGAAGTCTTGCTTTAGCCTTGCCAAACGCATCCATAATTGTCTCAAGACCTTCGTAGGAACTCTTCCCGGCCACTTTTCGAATATCCGCCACCTCATCACTGAAAACCAATGCATTAGGGTCTCTCGACACCTTGAAGAGCAGTACATCCCTGTACCATAATGTCATTATGTCCAGACAGTCATCAACGCTTATATCATAAGTGTTAATCTCTTTAATCGCAGCCACAAGCTCAGTCAGTTCAATATTATGTATATTCTTTAAAAGCTTAATAATATCGTTCTTAATATCCTCAAAATCCGGTGAAGCGGCTAACTTAACCGCACGTCCGGGTCTTCCCTGAGCAAAAGCGGCACACAGCTCTGCCTGATATTCAGGCACCTGACAATGCTTCATCAGATATTCGATTATAAGCTGGTTCTTAACCGGCTTCAGATTAAGCATGACGCATCTTGATAAAATCGTCGGCAGGAAGATACCTGCATTGTTGGTAAGGAAAATAATCACCGCATAAATCGGCGGTTCCTCTATCGTCTTAAGAATTGCATTCTGTGCCTGTGTTGTAAGCTTCTCTGCCTCATCAATAATGTATACCTTATATCTGCTGCTGTAAGGTCTTATGACAATATCATCCACAAGTTGCGTCCTTACATCGTCCACGCCTATTGAAGCCGGCTTCTCATGTGTCAGATAAATTATATCCGGCTGATTGCCCGATTCTGCCTGAATGCAGGAACGACACCTGCCGCAAGGAGTGCTGCCCTGCTCTTCACATTGAATCGCCTTGGCAAAAGCCTTGGCAAGCATCATCTTGCCCAAGCCGTCCTCCCCGTTAAAAATATAAGAATGGGATACCCTGTTCATGGCAATCGCATTCTGTAAATGTTCAATTATGCCCTCGTGTCCTAAAATATCATTAAAATCTGCCATAAAAGTCCACCCACCCTTCTTCCGAAACACTCCACAATACTACGTTGAAATATCAATAAGCAGGCCTCTGATTTCTCCAACCTTGCTTAGAATAGTCAGATTGTCTTTCTCGTCCTTTATGAGCTCCGCCGCCAAATCATCCAGGTTCTTGTCCACAAGCTTCACGATTCCGTACACTCTGTGTCGTCCTCTCCTGTCAAGAAAATTCTCTCTGGAAAATTCATGTGAACGGTTAACCACTTCATTCATGAAATCCTTGACAAGCTCTCTGTATCTTCGCATATCGCTGATATCCATATGCTTGGTAATCTTCTCTCCCTGCTCAGTAATCTGCGTCATGAGAGAATTAAGACGCTCGCTAAGCTCAGCCTCCTCCACATTGCTGGCAAGAATGAATTTGAAGGAGCCATCCGACTGTACCGGCCTGGTCTGGTTATCTACCGGCATTGTCTTATTCACATCATTAACCTTAATGTCCATATAAACAACCTCCCGGACAGTGTATCACATTTTGTCGTGTTTTTCCACAAAAACAAGCTCTTCACGTATATATTTCTTTATTTCTGCAATGCAATCCTCAAGTATATCGTTTACAAATCTTTTTTGTATGCCGCACAGCTTCATATTCTCTTCGGAAAAATCATCATCATCTGCCATAAACCTGCGGCACATTTCCCTGTACTGGGGATTTTGCTGTTTTCTCTCACGGTCAAGAGCTCTCTGTAATCTCACACCATCATCAATCTCTATATATATCGGTACAACATACTCTTTTCCGAAGTAGTCACAATACTTCCTATAAGCTTCTATCGTTCCCAGCGCCAGATAATTCTCCTTCCCCTGCAAATCTATCTGTCCGTCATTGCGGGTATAGTACTTCCACGGTCCATATACAGTATTATATACTCTCATTTCTACAATACTACCGTCCAGTTCATGCTTCCTTGAATCATCATCACTGACAAAAAAATATTCTCTGCCGTCAATCTCCCCACTTCGCATAGGGCGGGTAGTATACATCGTAATCTTTTTCAATGCCAGACCTTCGTCCTCTAACAGCCTCTTATAAATAGTATCCTTGCCCGTAGAGCTCTTTCCCGAAATAAAAAATATCTTTCCCATAGTTTCTAAAAATCCTCAACAATTCTTATGGATTAGTAATTACCTTCATATATGGCCTGCCATTCTTAAAATCGACTCCATGTACCTCATAACCAGCTTCATTAGCTTTTATTATATCACAAATTATCTCATTTGTAACCCTTTCTCCCGGAACAATAAAAGGAATTCCCGGAGGATAGACATAACCATAATCGGCGGCAACCATATTCTCCGCCAGCTCCCGCTCTTCCTTGTCCCCTTCAAAGGCTGCAGCTATCGTATATACACTTTCTGTATGCTGCTGACCAATTATATTTATATTATTCTGCTGCTCCTCATACGACTTGCAACTATCCTTTTCCGATGCATTTTCTCCTGAAAGCCTTCCGTCTATCTCTCCAAGTGCCTTAATCAACCTGTCAAAGCTCTCATCACTGTCCATACAGGAGGTCATGGCAAGACAATATCCTTTAAGGGACATCTCAAGCTGCAGCCTGTATTCTTCCCTTAATATATCATAAATCTGCTTTCCTGAAAGTGACCCGCTTCCGGAATATATCACAAGTTTTCCACAATCAAAGTCATATAGCAGTTTCTTATCCACAATGTCTGTCTGCCGGGGTGTATATATTGCTATATCGTTCCAGGCTCTTGATGCATCGTAGACTTTATTGAGTCTTTCCGCATAGCTTTCCATAAGTACCGACCGCCCCGCCCCACTTTTGAGCACATCCTCCTCAATCATTCTGATACACTCATCCACCGAAGACATGAGCACGTATGACGGACTACTGCTTTGGTACACCCGCAGATAGTACTCAAGTTTCTCAATCGGAGCCGCCTTCGAAATATGCAGGATTGCAGTCTGGGTCATCCCCATCAGGGTCTTGTGTATACTCTGAATAACAATATCGGCATTACAACTCACCGCCGATCTGGGAAATTCCGGACTTAAGCCGAAATGTGCACCATGTGCTTCATCCACTATAAGAAACGCACCATATTCATGAACCTTCGAAGCAATCTCCTCTATATCACTCACAACACCCTCGTAGGTAGGAGATGTAATATACACTGCCTTATATTTTATGTTTTTTTTCCTGCTCTTTTCAAGCATATCTTCTACTGCCTGCACGGATATTCCCGCATTCATACCAGGCTTGGAAATATATTCAGGGTAGACATAATCTGCTCTCAAGCCTCTTATACACACTGCATTATAAGCTGACTTATGGCTGTTTCGAGCCATCAGAATCGCATCCCCATAATTCGTGACTGCAGAAATCGCAGCCAGTATCCCACAGGTACTTCCGTTGATCAGCACATAGCTCTTATCGGATTTGTATATGTTGCTTATACGCTCCTCCAGCTCTGCAATCATGCCGTTGGGATTGTGCAGATTATCATATCCGTCAATCTCCGTAATATCAATCAGATACGGATTATCTGAAATCATATTTCTCTTATGCCCCGGCATATGGAAAGGATACATACCATATTCATTCAGCTCATTTATATTTTCCCAAAAAGCTTTCATATTTCCTCATTTCTGTTCTTACGCTCATGTTGTTGTCTTATTTGTATGGTAATTTGATGATATTTCATAGATTATAGAAATAAAAATTCCTCTGGAATTGTCTATATAGCAAAAAAGAGAATCTACATGATTCTCTCTTAAAGTGCCCAGAACCGGAATCGAACCAGTGACACGAGGATTTTCAGTCCTCTGCTCTACCGACTGAGCTATCTGGGC